>CAKUDW010000018.1 GCA_934645275.1 uncultured Clostridia bacterium | reverse complement strand
GGCTTATCCGTAATCTCATTAAGATAAGCAATAATCCAGACCGCCGATAGGGCGGTCTGGATTATTTTTGCAAAAAAGTAACCGCTCAATCGTAACCGCTCAATAATTCCACACCTACAGCTAGGCGCAATTTCATGAGACAATGTGTCCAAACCGTCTTGAGAAATCTTGAGAAATCTCGAGAGGTTTCGAGACAGAGGAGGGCACAAGATGGGAACAGGAGTACAAGAATTGAAGTTGGCAGCCAGGATGCGGGAGTGGTCGGCCCGGATCGCGGAGTGCCGGAGCAGCGGGATGAGCGTCCAGGCATGGTGCAAGGAGCGGGGAATCGCAATTCAGACGTACTACCGCTGGGAAAAGCGCTTTATCACCGAAGCCACCCAGCAGCTCAGCCTCCCGGCCGCCACACAAGCCGGAATGCTCATGCGGGTCAACCCGGATGCGCTGCCGGGCGGAGATGTGAATACCATCGACAACGGCATCACCATCCGCCATGGGGAGAGCGTCATCACGTTGCCTGCCGGGAGCAGCGCGGAGGCAGTCGCCGAATTGGTGAAAGCGCTGAATCGCCATGCTTGATTTCAGTCGGGTGCAGAACTACTTCATCGCCTGCGGGTATACGGATATGCGCAAGCAGATCGACGGACTGGTGGCCGTGGTCGAGCTGCAGTTCGGGAAGAAACTGGATGAGACATCCGTCTTTCTGTTCTGTGGCCGCCGGGCGGATCGGATCAAGGCGCTGTACTGGGACGGTACCGGATATGTGCTGCTGTACAAGCGTCTGGCGGAGAAGCGGTTCCAATGGCCACGGAACGAACAGGAGCTGAAGCAGCTGACAAAGCAGGAATTTCGCTGGCTCATGAAGGGACTGTCCATTGTGCAGAGGAAGGCCTTCGAGTCAGGGAAACCGGGGACTGTATGCTGAAAAAGTTTCAAAATCGGCGAAAAACCAAAAGGATTTTGGAGCTTGCTGTCGAATCTTACAGGTGTAGAAAACTTGCAGGAAGGGCGGTGAGCAGCGTGGCGCAGGAGATGGTTCCGAAGGAAGTCGTGGACATTCTCATGCAGCAGATCTCTGCCCTGCAGGCCACGGTAGACAGGCTCACCGCGACCATTGAGGAGAAAGACCGGATCATCGCGGAAAAGATCGAAATCATCCTGAATCAGAACCGGGCACACTTCGGGCAGAGCAGCGAGAAGCGGGCATATCTCCTCTGCGATGGGCAAACCAGTATGTTCGAGCAGGCCGGGGACGGGATTACGCAAAAGGATCCGGAGGAGACCGCTGGCAACGATAAGCAGGGGGTCCAAGTGACGGCGCACACGCGAAAGCCAAAGCGTACACTGGAGGAGTTCGCCGCGAATCTGGAAGAGAGAATCGAAACCATCGATCTTCCGGAGGAACAGAAGGTCACGGCAGATGGCCGTCCTCTGAAGTGCATCGGGGTGGATCTGGTGCGATCCGAGCTCATCCGGGAGCCGTCCAAGGCCTATATCCGAAAGATCTTTGTGAAGACCTATGCCGATGCGAAGGCAGAAGAGGAGACAGGCCAGGCCAAGCTTTACCGTCCGCATGTGTCCGCGCCGCTGCTGCCGCACAGCTATGCGTCTGCCTCCGTTGTCACGGACATCATTGTGAAGAAGTTTGCCGACGCGCTGCCGCTGTACCGACAGGAACAGATGTGGAAGCGGCTTGGGGTTGACCTGAAACGCAACACCATGTCGAACTGGGTGATCCAGATTGCTGAGCTCTACCTGAAGCCCTTCAGTGACGCCTTCCTGGCCGAATTGCTCCGGCAGAAGGTGATCCACGCAGACGAGACCGTGCTGCAGGTGAACAAGGAACCCGGCAGAGATGCCACGGCGGAATCCCGTATCTGGGCTTATGCCTCCTCCAAGCGGGTCGAACACCAGATCCGGTATTTTCGCTACGAGGAGAGTCGCAAGGGTGCCTGTGCGGAGAAGGTGCTGGGCGGTTACACCGGTGTGGTCATCTCGGACGGCTACAGCGGGTACAACATCCTGAGCAAAGCGATCCGGGCAGGCTGTTGGGCCCACGCAAGGCGCAAATGGGTTGAGACCATGCCGCAAGGGGCGACCCGGGAAAATGCTCTGGCGGCAAAAGGGCTGGAATACTGCAGCCGACTTTTTGAAGCGGAACAAAAGCTGGAAAAGCTGACAGACCGGGAACGTCTGGAGCAGCGCCGGCTTCTTTCCAGACCCATTGTCGACGAATACTACGCCTGGCTGCAAACGATCTTCAAGCCGGCAGGCAAGTTGAAGAAGGCCGTCACCTACTCCCTGAACCAGCGGGAGTACCTTTGCGCATTCCTCGACCACGGCGAGATCGAAATCAGCAACAACCAGGTGGAAAACGCGATCCGCCCCATAGTTGTCGGCCGGAAGAACTGGCTGTTCTGCGATACCCAGGCCGACGCCAACGCCAGCGTCACGATCTTCACCCTGCTGGAAACTGTTAAGGCGAACGGGCTGAACCCGGAGGCTTATCTGAACCATCTACTGGTTGTTCTGCCCCAACGCTTCACCGATGATCCGCAGGCTAAACTGGATGACCTGATGCCATGGAGCGAGGAGTTGCAGAGCAGTTTTCGGGCTTAACGTGGACTCATTGAGCGCTTACCTCACAATCGCCACTTTTGGATACAGTCCGTTCGCATAGTACATTAAAACGGATGCTGAAAACAATCATTCGAAAGGTGGACGAGGTCATTTCTGAAGAAGAAAGTTACCACATTCTTCCTCGTGTTTAATCCGGGCAGGTTTGAAGTAAGGGTTATATGATAGGAGGGGCTATGAATTGAAGCGGATTATTCCTTCTCTTTTCATTAAGAGAAAAATTTCCAATAGAATACTTCTCTTATTGCCAATATTTCCTGATTAGTTATGTATTTAATCGAGGGACTTCCCTAGAATAAGGACAGGCTTATTTGTGGGAGGGATCGCCATTGGATTTCATATACAAACACGTTGGAGAGAATGTGCGTTCTGCCCGTAAAAAAGCGCATGTCACGCAAGCAAAGTTGGCAGAAGTTCTGAATCTGTCCACATCGCATTTTAGTGGCATGGAACGTGGATACAAGAGATTTACGATTGCCCACATTGTAACCATTGCCAGGTACCTAGATATACCTGCTTCTACGCTATTGGCAGGGTTGACCGATGAAGGTTCAGATATAGAAATGCACGATAACAAAATGCTGAGCTTTCCCGCCAAACAGGCAGCACAGGACTTCTGTAATTTGGTTCATAACTGTTCGCAAGAAGAAATAGAAGCCATACTGGAAGTTTGTAGTATTTTTGTTGGGCAAATGTCTAAATTAGATTTTTAGCAAGAATCCTTCGGCGCAATTTCGTGCTGAAGGATTCTTGAACCTAAAAAAGTGTACTTTATATGTACTCCGATGTGAATGCAAGTCCAATCTTAGTAAATTATCCTTCGTTTGTCTCTTTGAAAATTATGAGGCGTAATTGAGGGAAGAGTCGTCAAGTCTTTTAACAGTCTTGATTCGAAGCGACTTGACTGGATGGAGGGACTTGTTGCACGCGTTCATGATCAGCTGTGGGCGTTACGGCAGGGGTACAGTGTATTTCTGCAGTGACGAATTTTCTCACAGGAAGCTTTGATGTGTCATTTTTTCTGTTAGACTACGATAAGTGCAAAGCCGATAAAGCATGATTTGGAGTGCTTGTTCGAGAGCAATCGCAAATAGATGCTCCTAAAAGAGATTACCGGTTGTACAGGGCCATTTGAACGCGCCTACATATCATCCATATAATCTACCTGGTCGCCGTGAATTTCAAGAATATCATTTATGATTATCTCTTTGCCGGCAGAGCGTTCATTCACCGCGAGAAACACGAGTTTTCGTTCAACTTGATCAACCTGCCGTACTTTCCCTGTGCATTCCTGATACGAGCCGCCATCCTTCTTTGTATCAGGTACGAAGTAAACCACCGTCACCAGAGGAGCGTATCCGCTTTGTATCGCGTCGTCAATCAGCGTCAGCTTCTGATTTAGCAGAATCATCTGGCTTTCGGACAGTTCGGCTTTCTGATCCGTCCTTCGACCGGTTTCCGCAATTACACCGTCGAAGCCCGTGAGCGCCGCGAAAGGCGAAAACTGCGCCGCACGGTCATGCATGCTCATCTGTGGACGATTCGCCGCCTTGTGATGCGGGAGCGTCAGGATATTTTCGTAGGGATTTTTCAGTTCAGACATTATGCGTCACCTGCCTTGTGGCCGCCGATCTGGCCGTTTCGTGCTATGGTCGTGCCGCCCTCCATCAGGTTCATGCCCTTGAGCATGGCGTTCTTTCCATACCTGTCCTGAATGGCGAGGGTAACGTTCTGCAGTCTGCGCTCTTTTTCCTCAGCGAGCTGCCGAGCCTGCTTTTCCCGTTCGAGCGCTTCATAATCCGTGAACATGTCGAGCTGCTCGGGCTTCTCCTCCGGGATTTCCGTCTCCGAAACCAGATTGCAGGCCGTGACGTTTACGCGGCGAATCAGCAGATCCTTATGCACCACACGATCATATACGTCCAGAACGGCGCTCATGATGGCATGGGTGGAGCTGGTGTAGTAATCCAGATTTCCAGTACCGTGGGCAGCCTTGGGGATTTTGCGCCCATAGGGATCCGTCACCACGGGGCCGATATACTTTCTGCCGCGTTCGCCTTCAAGACTTTCGCGGTCGTACCCGATATCCAGCACGATCTGCTTCGTGACGACATGTTTCCTGACCAGATCGAGCACCAGCAGCTCCGTCATTTCCCGGACGATCAGCCGTCCCTTCTCAAAATCATATGGGCACTGCAGAACCTGTCCAGCCGAAATGCTGCTGGTGGACGGGCGGTATTGCCTGATGTCTTCCACCGTCACCGGCTCCCAGCCCCACGCGTGGTCGATGATCAGCTCGGCGTTGACGCCGAACGTTTTGTAGAGCCTGTCCTCGCAATATGGATCAATGGAAGCACGCGCGACGTCGCCCAGGGTAAAAAGCTGCATCGCCTCGAGCTTTTGAGAGATGCCTTTACCGATGCGCCAGAAATCCGTCAGCGGGCGGTGCGTCCAGAGCCTTTCCCGGAAGGTCATCTCGTCGAGCGCCGCAATGCGAACGCCGTCTTTGTCGGGCCTGGATTTCTTGGCTTCGATATCCATGGCGACCTTGGCGAGGAAGAGATTTGTCCCGATGCCCGCCGTCGCCGTGATGCCGGTATTATATAGTACGTCGCGCACCATCGTCATGGTCAGCTCATGAATTACTGAAATAAATACGAGGAGGACAATCCCATGCCCAATCCCGCTGCTTCGCCCGCTGTAAGCTCTACGGTGGGCCTTAAAAATATGGTCATCGCGCCGCTGACGGTGGACACCGAGGAGACGCTGACCTACGGCGATCTTCAGCTGGTCGCCGGCGCAATCGAGGCGTCCATCACGCCTCAGAACGCCGATCCGGATGTACAATATTTCGATGATCAGGAAGGCGATGTTCTGTATCCCGACCCTGAACTGTCGTTTAAGACGAAGCTGGCCGATCTGCCCCTGATCATTCAGGAGATGATCTTCGCCAACAAAATCGACTCCAATGGCGTGCTCATCCGCTCTTCCACCGACAAGCCGCCCTATTTCGCGGTGGGCTTCAAGAGCGAGAAGGCGAACCACAAGTTTCGTTATATCTGGCTGTACAAGGTGCGCGCCAAGCCTGTGACCGAAAACTATGCTACGAAGGAAGGCAAGTCCATCACCCGCCAGACCGGCGAAGTCGAATGGACGGCGATTCGCCGCACGCACGACAATCAGTATCAGGCAGTTGCGGACGAGGGCGAGAACGGATTTACCTCTGAAAAGGGCGCGACGTTCCTGCAGAGCGTGTACGAGCCGGTCTTTGCAACGGGCGGCTGATCTGCCTTTTCCCGTTTCCCACTTCCCGCGCGGCAGGATGCCGCGTGGGGATTCCTTCATATATAGGAGGTTCCAGTCATGATCACCTGTACTCTCAAGGATAAGAAATACACGGTAGATTTCATCTCCGGGCGTGCGCTGCGAGAGATGGAACCCGCGGCGAAAATGTACGCCAAAATCGTGGCGCTGTCCAACGCCGCGGTCAAGGGAGAAGAGATTCCCCAGGATCAGCAGATCAGCGTCACCGACGCGATGGACGTGATGATCCGCTGGTTCTGCTTGCTGTTCGGGAATCAGTTCAGTCCGGACGATGTGCTGGATGGCTATCCCGTGGATCGCCTGATGCACGATATCGCGCTGGCATTGATGGCCGTGCAGACGCAGACTACCGAAATCCTCAGCGAGTTCCCTACGAAGGCGGCGAAGGAACCGGCGAGTCTGCAGCCGGCGACGGAAGCGGAAGAGATCCCACTGTTCTGACGCTGCCTGAGTTCATCTATTCTACCTACAACTCACTTCTGGAATCCGGCTGGCGCATGGACGAGATCGACCACATGGACATGCCGGGATTTCTGAAGATACGCGCATGGAACGCCAGGCAGGAGCAGAAAAAGAAAGAACCTCGCCAACGATACATTGACGAGGTGTGGTCGAGCCTGAAGCCATAATTTACATGCTCAGGTATTTCTCGTTGAACTGACTCGGCGTAAGAATTTCCGGCTTTTCAACCTCGACAGCAGAGAAGTCCTTATCGCCCGTAATCAGAATGTCAACGTCTGCCGAGATTGCGGAATACAGAACCTTTTCATCATCCTTGTCGCGGATTGTAAACCAGCCGTGTTTCGGCAGAATCTGAGGGGTGTGAACCATTTCAAAGGGAATGCTCTCAAACAGCCGATCCAGCGCCGGAATCAATGAAGGCTTCTTTCGTTCGACGACTTCGTAGCATTCATCGATCACATAAGAACTGAGAACCAGCCGATGATCCTCCATGATCCGCGCCATCATGTTCCACATCATCTTGCTGCGGAAGATTACGGCGGAAAGCAGGACGTTTGTATCCAACATGATGCGCATGGCTCAGCGTCCTCTTTCCGCTCGAATTTCCTTCACCAGAGCAACGACGTCTTCATCAGTCTGGAGATCGTTTTCTTCCGCAAAGCCTGCGAACGCATCCTGCGCCTGACGAAGCGCCAGCATGGAGGGATTGGCCAGAATAAACTGACCGTTCGCTTCAACGAAAGCGACCTTATCGCCGTCATTCAGTTTGAGTGCCCGACGAATGTTGATGGGCAAAGTGATCTGCCCTTTGCTTGTGATCTTTGCAAGTTCCATAAACGACGCCCCTTTCCGTGGAATTCATTGAATTCCTTACTCACTAATAGTATACCCGAAATTCGCTGTGAATGCAACGGTTTTTAATTTTTTCCTTTGAAGGCAGGTGAGCCGGCATGAGCGAGACGCTCCGCGATCTCGTGGTATCGCTGTCACTGAACAGCGATAATTTCACGCGCAACATCAAATCCATTAATAAGCAGATCCAGGAAGCGGAATCGGCGTTCCGGCTGGTTTCTGCGGGCGTTGAGAATTTCGAGACGACCACGGCGGGTCTGTCTTCGAAGCTTTCTACCCTACAGCGTACTTTTCAGCTTCAGCAGGACGCGGTTGGCCAGTACGAGCGCGCGCTTCAGCAGGCCAGCGATAAGCTGCAGGAGTGCTATACCCGGCAGAACGATTATGCGCAGCGGCTGACGGACGCAAAGGACAAACAGCAGCAGCTGAAAACAGAAGTGGCCAGCGCCGCGCAGGCGTATAAGCACTATAAAAATACGCTGGGTGAAACGGACTCTGCGACGATTGCGGCCAAGGCGAATCTTGACGCCTATAAAGACGAATATCGCGCTGCGGTTCAGGAAGTCAAGAAGCTGGAAGGTCAGAACGTCGCGCTGAAAAAGTCTACGCAGAACGCTGCGGACGCATTCTCTGCGGCGCAGACCAAGCTGAACGGTGCGAAGGGTGCGGTGAAGGAAACCGCCGCAGAGATCGACCAGTGCAACCGCCAGCTCGCCCTTTCGCACACCAGCTGGGCGTCTGCCGGAGAAGCGATTCAGGCCAGTCAGCGCAGCGTCGTTTCTATCGGTAAGCAGACGAAAACCGCCGAAAGCAGCTATCGCCTGGCAGCGGCGGGCGTAATAGATTTTGACAAATCCGCCGCAGGACTGACTGCGAAGCTGACGCTGCTTCAGGAAAAACTGGGACTGCAGCAGAAGGCGGTCGCCGAATATGAAAAGGCGCTGGCCGCCGCAAAAGAGCAGCTGCAGGCTGCGCAGCAGGTCAACGACCCGGATAAAATCCGCGAAGCCACCGACGCAGTTCAGGATGCGGAGACCGCGCTCAACAATGCCCGCGCCGCGGTAAAGCAGACGCAGGCGGATATCGCCAGCTGCAATAGAGAGCTGAAAACGGCGCAGTCCGAATGGACGAAAGCCGGAAAAAGTCTGGCGTCCTTCGGAAAATCCTGCGATAACGTCAGCAAAAATCTGAACAAGGCCGGAAAGCTGCTCTCCACGACGCTGACCACGCCCATCGTAGCGCTGGGTACGGCGGCGATCAAGTCTTCCATTGACTTCGAATCCTCCTTCACGTCCGTCCGAAAGACCGTGGACGCGACGGAGGCGCAGTTCGACCAGCTTGCGGCCACGTCGAAAAAAATGTCTACCGAAGTTGCGGCGGGTACGGACGAGATCAACGAAGTCATGGCCAGCGGCGGTCAGTTGGGCGTCGCTACCGAGCATTTGTCGGATTTTACGCGCGTCATGATTGACCTGGGCAATTCCTGCGAAGATCTGAACGCCGGTGACGCTGCGACGACCATCGCACAGTTTGCGAATATCATGGGCACCAGCCAGAGTCAGTTCAGTAACATCGGCTCTACGCTGGTTGATCTGGGCAACAACTTCGCCACAACTGAAAAGCCCATCATGGAGATGGCACACCGCATGGCCGGTGCGGGTAAGCAGGTCGGGCTTACGGAAGCCCAGGTGCTTGGCTTTGCGGCGGCGCTGTCCTCGGTGGGCATCGAAGCCCAGATGGGCGGCTCTGCTTTTTCCAAAGCCTTGATCAAAATGGAGGTCGCCTCCGCAACAGGCGGCGAGGCGCTGGAGGATTTCGGTAAGGTCGCCGGAATGACCGGACAGCAGTTCAAGGTCCTCTGGGACAGCGATCCCGCCGCCGCGTTCCAGTCGTTCATCGTAGGTCTGTCCAAACTGGACGACGAGTACTGCGGAAAGCATTTCAAGCGCAAGGCTGCGTACAGAAAGGGCGCATGGCAATGTCAGACGTATCTGACCTATGGCAAGGCGCGCTGCCCGGCCAAGCAGATCCCGGAGGATACGCTGACGGCGCTGACCATGGAAGTGCTCAACGCGGATGAATTGAACGACGCTCAGATGGCGCGTCTGAAGGAGATTCGCGTCACTGGCCCCAACGATCTGAACTTTGTGTTTTCAGACGGGCGTGAAGAGAAGCGCACCTGGAAAGACCGTTCGCGTGCAAAGAGCTGGACGGATGAAATGAAGGAAGCCGCCAGCCGGAAGATGAAGGCTTATCATGCGGAAAGGAGAAATCATCATGACTGAATACATGACCGGCTACGGAACCGTGGTTCACGACGCGGTGCGTGTGATGCCGGATGGGCGCAAGGTGACGGCGATCCCCGCTCGCGTGCAGCGTTATGCCACCGAGCATATGCTTCAGACGAATCGTCCCAGAGTAGCGGCTTACGCCCGCGTCAGCACGGATCAGGAGGAACAGGAGACCTCGTTCGAAGCGCAGTGCGATTATTACAGCAGGCTCATCCGCGGCAATCCTGCGTGGGAGTACGCCGGACTGTACACCGACGACGGCGTTTCCGCGACCTCCACTGCCAGACGCGAGGGCTTCAACCGCCTGATCGCGGACGCGCTGGATGGGAAGATCGACCGAATCATCACCAAGTCCGTCAGCCGCTTCGCGCGAAACACTGTGGACAGCCTGACCGCCATCCGCAGGCTCAAGGAAAAGGGCGTCGGGGTGACGTTCGAAAAGGAAAACATCGACACGCTGGACAGCAAGGGCGAACTGATGATCACGATCATGTCGAGCCTCGCACAGGAGGAGAGCCGCAGCATTTCCGAGAACGTCACATGGGGCTGGCGAAAGCGCATCGCGGACGGCAAGGTTTCGATGACCTACGGGAACTTCCTCGGCTACGAGCGCGGCGCGGACGGTACACCGGTCATTGACGAGGCACAGGCCAGAATCGTGCGGCAGATCTATGGGATGTTTCTGGACGGGCAAACCCCTTCGAGTATTGCGGCTACGCTGACAAAACAGGGTGTTCCCACACCCACGGGCAGGGCAAACTGGCAGAGCAGCACGGTCAAATCCATCCTGACCAACGAAAAGTACAAGGGCGACGCGCTGCTGCAGAAGACAATTACTGTGGACTTTCTGAGCAAGGCGCATAAGGTCAACGAAGGCGAAGCACCGCAGTTCTTCGTGGAAAACAGTCATCCGGCGATCATCAGCCGCGAGATCTACGATCTGGTTCAGCTGGAACTTCAGCGCCGCGGCAAACGCGGTCGCCACACCAGTGCAAAGAGCATTTTCTCCGACCGGCTGATCTGCGGCGAGTGCGGTGCAACCTTCGGCAGCAAGGTCTGGCACAGCACGGATCCATACCGCAAGGTGATCTGGCGCTGCAACCGGAAATACAGCAGGAAAGATACAAAATGCCCAAACCGGCATCTGAACGAGGAGAAAATCAAGGATGCGTTCGTAATTGCGGTAAATCAGCTGGTAATTCAAAGAAATGAGATTTTCGCCACTTATGATAGAATCCTCGCAGGATTGACCGATACAGCCGCGTTGGAAGCCGATCTTCAGCGACTGGAGTTGGAAAAGGACGGCGTCCTCCAGCGTATCACCGACCTGATCCATAAAAACGCCACCACAAAAATGGATCAGGGAGAATACAATCGCCGCTACGACGCGCTGGAAGCGCAGCGCATTGCCCTTTCGGAAAAGCAGAGACGGATTAAAGAAAAGCTGTCGGATAAGCTGTTCCGAAAGAGAAAGCTGGAAGCGTTCATGAGCGAACTGAAAAACGCGGAGCAGCTGGTATCCTTTGATGAACAGCTGTTCATTCGGACAGTGGAGCAGATCACGGTATTTCCTGATAAACTGGTGTTCGTGTTCAAGGATGGCACGGAAATACCTGTTGAAGAATAAACGCTAAACGAATAGGACGATCCATAACAGCCCGCAAGCGGAGCATGAGACTTACGATGAGTAAGTGGCTTCGGTTGCGGGCTGTGCTCATTTCCTACAACGTCGATTGAATGGCGTCATTTGCGATGGCATTCTCATCTACTACGAAAGCTATAACGCTAATCGTTATTTTTTCCTTCAAAGTCCGGAAGATTATCAAAATATGCCTTCAATTCCGAAAACTCTGTATCGTCTAACAGATCAAGCCCGTTAACTGTACCGAGTTTAACCAAATCGCGACACTTTTTGAGCCTTGAGAGCATGGGAAAAACTATTTTGGCGTCGTGTTTGATAAAGTCTCGCAATTCTGAAGTCTTTGAAGGTATCTTGTACCCCTTTGTTGAGCTTGCAATAATAACCCCTTGATCTCTCAGCTTACCGATGACTTTTGTTCTAAAGGTTTGCTCTTTCATTCCACCCAACGAAGTATGTTTTATATGATCAAGTAGTTCGCCTGTATAGATATATCCACGGGTATCGTTGTTCATGAAACGAAATAACAGGTATTTCAACACTACAACTTGTGCCTTTACTGCTGGATCATCATTCTGCTGATTATTTTCAATAAAGGTTACTGCGCGGTTGAAACACAACCTCGCAATGTCTTCATCATAATCTTCGGCAAGAGGCGAGCTGCTAATGTCATAATTTTTGTACGACATTGGATACATGCCAATTCTGATAATGTTCTGTTTAAGTATATCTAAGTACTCACGCGCATGTTCAGACTTTTTGTGTTCGTCATATACGCGTGCAAGTGTACCGCTGATGAAATCGGCAATCTGGATTCGTACATCGTGATCACTCTTTTCAAATTTAAACTTTGCATCGCCTAGTAAATTGGCTTGATCTTGATGGCGGTTGACATAATCACAGAAACTCTTCATGTAATCACAAGTTCCCACTTCATCTGCTATAATAGTGAGTGTGCTGTAAGCCTGTCGAAGCTCTCTATGAACAATATTATTCATGAATTTATAAAAGGACGATTTATATCGTAGTCCTTTAGCATTCATGTTTTCCATGCAACCGCGTTTGTCTATGCATATTGTCAAGAAGTGCATCGGCAGGGCGGAAATGTCCTGCAAAATAAGCATACGACGATGATGCTTCTCCGGGCCGAGTTTACTGGATTTTATTTCGCCGGTCTGAAAATACTTTTTTCTTATGGCTTCCGCTCCTGCGGAATATGCTTTCAGATCACTTTCTCGAACGATGACAGCCGTAATAATGAAATGGGTTGATACGCTTGGGTTGTCAAGGTCATATCCAAATGCGCCATACTCGTCTGTAAAAGCATACATCCGTTCCATTGCAGCTTCTCCAATCGTCATCTATTTCGAAAAAGATATTCTTTGATTTTATGTTTCTGCAGATTAGCCTAAAATATTATAGCATGTTTAATGACGTTTGTCACACGGATTTTGCATGTTTGAAGACTAGAAAGAAAAATAATAGTGTATCCTACTTTTTTGAACTAATAATATGGCATGGGTATCAGCGAAACCGTAATGAAGCAGAAGCGTGAGATAAACATCAGCTTTTGTCCTTCTCCCTAAATGAACGCCTGAAGACACATCGCTTTATTTACTATGTTTACGGTAATAGCTGCGACACACCAGCCAGAGATAACCCATAACAGCCCGCAAGCAGAGCATGAGACTTACGATGAGTAAAGGACTCTGCTCGCGGGTGTACAGTTACTTTTTCACTTGCGGAGATATTTTTATTTGCGCAAGTCGCAGAGCGCGGCTCTGAAAAACTAAAATAATTCAATCAGAGTATCGTTCTACAAAATATCGAACTTCACTTGCTTGGAAACATAAGAACGATACTTGGGTTGCAGTGTTCTCTTCTTAAGTTGCTGCCTTTATATACAGAAAACGTAAGAAAAATGTCGAGCCGTGTCTTACGTTTTTTCTTTACTTTCAATCGGAATCATGATAATATAAGAAGAGAGGGAGGAATGCCATATGGTTGAAAAGGAACTCAAGGATTTGATCAGTCAGATACAGACACGAGGATGCGAAGAGCAGACCACAGAAGTAAAGGCCGCGCATGGCGGATGCCCTGAAAAACTCTATGATACGATATCGGCATTTTCCAATCAGAACAGTGGCGGTACCTTCGTGTTCGGTTTGGATGAAAAAAGCGGATTTTCGAAGGTGGGCGTCTATGATGCCCAGGATCTTCAGAAGAAAGTCATGGAATACTGTGAGCAAATGACACCTGTTGTGCGACCTGTTTTTACGGTATGCGACGAAGATGGCATGATCTTTGTCTCAGCGGAGATCCCACCGGTCGATATCGCCGAAAGACCTTGTTATAAAACAGCTAAAGGCAGATTGCAGGGTTCGTATATCCGTGTTGGGGATGCGGATAAACCCATGACAGAATATGAGGTCTACAGCTATGAAGCATTTCGAAAAAAATATAGGGACGACATTCGTGCAGTTGAAGATGCGTCGTTTAAATCACTGGATACGGCCAAAGTGGATGAGTATCTTGCGTTGAAGCGCAGCGAGCGCCCTAATCTGGCCGTACTGCCGAATGAACAGCAATATGAATTGGCTGGCATTACGCGGAACGGAAAAATTACGATGACGGCGTTGCTTCTGTTTGGACTGTATCCCCAGGCGTTTTATCCACAATTGAGTATCATTGCAACTAACGTTCCAGGAAATGAAATGGGTGCTTTGGATGTTGCCGGCAACCGTTTCCTGGATTCGAAACGTATCGAGGGAACCCTGCCGGATATGCTGGACGGGGCGATTGCCTTTGTTCGCACCAATATGCGAACAGCGACCAAAATAGATTCCAAGACAGGGAAAAGAACGGATATGCCACAATATCCCGTTATAGCGGTTCGCGAAGCGGTACTTAATGCGCTTGTGCATCGAGATTACAGTTTCCATACGGAAGGAAAGCCGATTCAGCTTGTCATGTATTCAGATCGGATGGAGATCATAAATCCGGGTGGGCTATACGGACGTTTAACAGTGGATCAGCTTGGACAGGCACAGCCGGACACCCGAAATCCCGCGCTGGTTACGGCGATGGAGACGCTTGGGAAAACAGAGAATCGTTATTCGGGCATTCCGACAATTCGCTATGCGATGAAGGAAAGCTCCCTTCCAGCACCGTTGTTTATTGATACGCGCGGAACGTTCAAGGTCATTTTGTACAACAATACTGAAGAACTTACCATGCCACAGACAGCTGATAAACAGGAAGCAGATATTCCGGATGAAAAAGGTCTCCTTGAATTCTGCCGTACGCCTCGCAGCAGATCGGAGATTGTCGACTATCTTGCTATTGCATCCAAGCAATATGCTCTTCGACGTTATTTGGATCCGTTGGTGCACGCCGGTGCGATTCGCATGACAAAGCCGGATGTGCCGCGCAGCAAAGAGCAGCAATATGTGACGGTCGAGTAAGGTTAGCTCAAAGGCAAGCCGCAAGCGAAGCAGGAAACTTGTGGTGAGTGAACGGCTTCGCTTGCGGGCTGTCTGGTTACAATAATCAGAGGAGCACCGGTTAATGAATGATATTACTTATTGGAAAGATCTGACCTCGATGGCATACCGGAGACTCATCGAACAGAATAATGAAATGGCTGCTGCTGTAATTAGAGATGGTACAATAGATGTACGATTCGATAGTCATGATAACTGGAATGGTGGCATCGACTATTGGATCATCGTGTTTATTCTGAAGTATAATGATTACATTGCTGTAGAAAGCCAGAAATCGCAGATTGAAAAAGACTTGACCAGCATCCTTTCTTCTTTCCATAGCGGCGAGACGGACAGAATAGCCAACGTAGTAATTGAATTGAAGATTGAACGGTGTGTGGATTGGAATGCTGCACTCCCTGATACAAGGGAAGACACTATTCGTCTTATTGAAGATGAACGAGAGCTTCTTGAAGATATAGCCACTACGAAGCGTTCATTCTTGGCGGATGGGGTTGAGGAAATCTTTCGTAAAAGGCATCGCAGAATTTGCGATATTGCCGAAAAAGCAGGGTTTGATTATCCGATAGTTTGTAATAGTCTGCCTGAATGGTGGCAACAAATGAAAGAGTTCCGTACCTATGCGGAAAGAAGAGCGTGGATTGCTCAATTATTTCAGCCTATAATAGATATGTTGAATGATTCAGAGGATAAGGCGGCTGTTGATTTTCAAAAAGTTAGCTTGCAGTTAAACACTGTTCGGCAAGCTATTGCAGATGCGGCGCTTTTTGTTCGCGAAAGGAAATACGAATCAGCAGTCGATCGTATCCATACGGCATTTCAAGGCTATCTTCGTCAGATACTGGGTAGGCATCAAATAGCATATAAATCTGACGATAGCCTTCCTTCGCTTTATGCCAAACTTCATTCTTACTATGGAACTGCCATACAACCGCCAGACGTTGCGGGGAGGATTAGAGATATTATTCGCAGTGGAAGTAATATGGCGATAAAAATCAACGAATTGCGCAATAATAATACAGTGCCACATGCCAATACACAGCTAATACAAAAAAGGGAGGCTGAATTGGTCATACGAATGCTGAATGCGCTTTGGGATTATATAGAGGATATAGAGAAGGACTTTCAAGTTATAGGCGCTGAAAGCGCGGAAGGCGATTGCAATAAAACAGAGAAATAAACAAAATCTAGTGTCCACAACTCTACCATGCGGACGGTGTGCGGAGAGCCATTCGTGACGCTATTGAGGAATGTTTTATTAGAATTGAGCGTGACGAAGTATGAACCTAGAATTTGCCTCGCCTATCCGCGAAATCGGCGCTTGATTATTACTTTTGCGTTACCGTTCACTGTATCGTTATATGAGTGCAGACACACCTTAGTACCCAGATATTGATACAATAGCTGGGTACTTCTTTTTTGCATATTAGGGGGATTCATGACGCAAAAATGAGGATTAAAGGGAAGAAATAGAGCATGTTTGCCGCTGAAAATGCCGGTTTCACGATTTTGTAATTCAAAACGAATCATATCGTTCATTCTGAACACCCCCTATGAAAAGACTGATTTTCGGTTCAGCCTACTCATGTTGCCGCTTTAAGGGGTAAATTTGCACCCCCTTTCATGCTTGAAATATTGAACTTAAGATAAGATGGATATGTATTACGGTCTAATAATCGAAAACGTTCATGGTTAAAACGCACTATGAAATAACGTGATATTCCTAAGGAAAGAGATGCACCGCATATGGATGAGAATAGACTACTCACATATCTTGATAAAGTGAGTAGTCTATAGATCTAGGTCGTGTTTTCCTTTTTCTCCCTTCTTCGAACGAAAAGAAGCAGCGATATGATTATCACTGCTTCCATATTTTTGTTTTAGACTACCTAACTATCACTCTGTCTGGATATCCTCTACAACATGCTTGTATTCTACCACAGGATTTCTAGACGAGTCAATGATTGTCACAACATCGTCCTTAATTTAATATGTATAAAATTTGAATTATTTTTTTCAATGCCTAGACAGTGTCTACCTGAGATCAAGTCAAAACAGCCAGCCAAATAGCGATGCACCTGATATGGACAGCAGAAAGAA
>CAKUDW010000017.1 GCA_934645275.1 uncultured Clostridia bacterium | reverse complement strand
ATTTCATCATCACAGTAGAGATTCACGTGCGCCTCGCGATGACCGTCCTTAAGCTCGGACATTGAGCGCAGCAACCGGTTCAACGGCCGCGAAAGCGTGCGGGAAACGAAAAGCGTGAGCGGCACCATCAGCAGCAGCACGATGAACAGGCCCGACAGGCAATAGCCCCAAAACAGCGGACTGTCGAATGGATAGGTCAGATCGCCCAGAATGGCGAAGGTAATATAGCCGTTGGTTTCATCGATGCGGGAAAAGAGCACGTCGTAGCTTTCTCCGCGCAGGCTGACGCTGAATTCACCCGATTTAAGGTAGCCGCGCGCGCCCGCCGAGAGCAGCTTCAGCTCTTCATCCGTAAAATTCATGGATTGCCCGCGCTCTATCACCAGCTGGCCTTCGTCGTCGAGAATGAACATGTGGCTGTAATAGGTCTGATCGAAGCCATATTCCGCGCGCAACAGCTTGCGCGAATCCAACGTGATGCAGATGGCGCCGATGCTGCGATAGTTGGTGTTGTCGCGCACCAGATACCACAGGCAGATTTTCGGCGAATTATCCTGTGTCACCAGTTCGCCGCCGTTGCGCGGCACATAGCGCCACAGATAGGTGTAGCGTCCGGAATACAGATCGCCCAATGGCGTGCGCACGTCGGCCACACTCTGGTCCATCACGCCGTAGGACTGGTCGATCGAACGGTAAGCCAGCGCGCGGCCGTTGATATCGTAAAACGACAGGCTGAGGATGTGCATTCTGGACAGACTCAACTTAAACAAATCGTTGCTCAGGCCGCTGCCGGAAACATCGTCGCCCGCATTGCTGGCGCGCATCATCGCCTGCACCTCGCCATTGGTGGCATAGTAGGCCGCCACGCCGTAGAGATACTGCTGCTCGCTCTGCACCAGCGCGTTTTCGTACAGCACCAGGTTCATCGTGGATGAGCGCGCCTTCGCGCGCATATCGTGTGCGGAAAAGCTGAAGGAAATGTACAGAATCACCGCGAAAGAAATGCCGACTGAGAGCATTACCCACAACATCAGCTTATGCAGAATGGAAAGGCCCAGATAGCGGCGGTAAAGGCTCGAAAGCATTTTGTCGTTTTCCCTCCCCTCGCATAAATGAAACAAAAAAGGGCCGCCATGAATATACATGACGACGCCTTTGCCGATCAATCACCACAGGCTGCGACCGCATGCAGTCGCTCCGGCGCGCCGCCCGTCTGTTGCAGCGACGACCGCGAAACGCGGCATACCCGGCCGCCCGATAAAGACATACTAGCATGCACTTGCTACACCTGCAAGCGCATTTTTGTAAAGCGCAGCGCGGATAACCAGCTGCCCGGCCACATCAGGAATTGCCCAACCCACGCAGCGCCAGAAAAATCATCTTGTCGGCCTCCTGCGTTTCCCCGGCCACGCGCGAAACGGCCCTTGCAGCCTCGCTGCCGGAATAGCCCAGCGCCACCAGCGCGGCGACGGCTTCGGCCTCGGCGCCTCCGGCCGCAGGCTGCGGAGCCACGGCGTTGCGCCCGGACAGCTCCTCGCCGTCCACCTTATCCTTGAGTTCGAGCACCAGGCGCTGCGCCGTCTTTTTGCCGATGCCGGGCACGCGCGTGAGCGCGGCGGCATCGCCGCTCATCAGCGCGATGGACAGATCTCGCACGCTCAACGCCGAAAGTATGGCCAGCGCGGTGCGCGCGCCCACGCCGCTGACGCTGCGCAGCCGCTCATACATCTTCTTTTCCTCGCGGCTGTAAAAGCCGAATAACTCCATTGCGTCCTCGCGCACGCTGAGTACGCAGTAGAGCTTCATGCGCTCGCCCATAGCCGGCGCCGTGGACAGCGTAGCCCCGCTCACATTCAGCAAATAGCCCACACCGTTTGCATCGAGCACGATGGTGTCCTGCGTTTTTTCCGCCACAACGCCTTCAATATGCGCATACATCGCCTGAAAATCTCCTTACTTATTTAATCCTGAACATATCCTTCGCGTGCTGACTGTTGGCGTGGGTAATGGCCACGGCCAGCGCGTCGGCCGCATCGTCCGGCCGGGCGATATCGTTCATGTGCAGCAGCAGCTTCACCATGTGCTGCACCTGGTGCTTATCCGCGCCGCCGTAACCGGTAACCGCCTGCTTGATCTGCATCGGCGTGTATTCGTACAGCTGCTGCGTGCGCCGCACCACGGCCACCAGCGCCACGCCGCGCGCCGCGCTGACCGCCATGCCGGTGGTAATATTCTTGGAAAAGAACAATTCCTCAAAGGCCACTTCGTCCGGACGGTAGGTTTCCATCAGCTGATCTACGCCCTGAAAGACCGCGTTGAGCCGCTGCGGCATGGACTGGCCCGGGCGCGTGATCACCGTGCCGAACTGAATCAGCTTATAATTGCCTCGGTCAGCCTCGATCACGCCGTAGCCCAGCGTGGCTAGCCCAGGATCTATGCCAAGTATAATCATACAAAACCTCCACTGATTTAGCATACACAAAACCGCCCAAAAAGTCAAGCCGGCACGAATCTTCCGACAATGGCGAAGTTGACACGCGGCGCGGATTGTAGTAAGATAAAAATAATATCCGTTCAGGATGCGTTGAATCGTCAAGCTTACGGGCGCGCCGAAGGCCTCCCCACCGCGGAGCTATCGCGGCGCCCCGGTGTTCGTTACACCTGTAATATATCTTTTTCAATAATTAGAGCTGAAAGGAAAAAAATGAGTCAGTCAGACGCATTGTATCTGGAAATCAACCTGATGTGCTTCGCCATATTGGGCTACATATTAATCCGTCTGCTCTGCCGGACGGACAGGCAGGTATTGCCGCGCATATTCCGCGGACTGGTGGGCTGCCTGGCCATGGTGAACCTGAGCGACGCGGGCTGGCGGCTGGTGCAGGCCGAGCCGAGTGCGGACGCGCGAACGCTGAGCTATATCTGCAATTGTAGCTACTTCTTCTTTCTGGGGCTGGGCGCTTATCTGTGGTTCATTTATTCGGAGCGCACGCAAAAATCACCGCTGACCCGGGATTTGCGCGGCTGTCTGCTTTCGGGTATACCGGCGCTGCTGCTCAGCGTCATGATACTGCTCTCGCCCGCCACGGGCTGGATCTTCAGCGTGGACGCTGCGAACGTGTATCATCGTGGGCCGCTACACCCGGTACAGGTAACCGTGAGCGCTTCGTACCTGTTTTTCACATCGATCAAGGCACTGATTAAGGCGCTGGATAAGAACTATTACGTGCAGCGCAGGGAACTGGCCTCCATCGCCGGATTCGCGCTGCTGCCGTCGCTGTCGGTACCGGCGCAGGTGCTAATCGGCTATAATATTCCCGTGCAGTGCGCGGCGCTGACCATTGCGGCGCTGTTCGTGTTCGACGCGAGTCAGGAAGCGCGCATTACCATCGATACGCTCACGCAGATCAGCAACCGCGAACAGGTGCTGCGCTACATTTCACGCAAGCTGGGCGTGAGCTCGCCCGGCAAGCGGCTGTGCGTGCTGATGTTGGATATCGACGATTTCAAGAACATCAACGACCATTACGGGCATCTGGAGGGCGACGCGGCGCTGGTACGGCTGGCGAACGTGCTGAAGGTATCCGTACCGCGCGACTTCATCATCGGCCGCTACGGCGGCGACGAATTCATCATCGCTGGCGAGGCCGAAGATGAAATGCAGATCGACTGGGTGTGTCTGAGCATTCGCGAGGCGCTGGAAATATCAAACCGCGAAGCCGATGCGCCGTTCAAACTCTCAGTCAGCATCGGGCGCGCGCTGGTAGCTCCAGGCCGGGAATCAGTACCGGATCTGATTCGCGCGGCGGATGTGGAGCTCTACCGCGCCAAGCGCGAAAAGCGCGCCCCCGAGCGGCGAACAAAGTAAAGACGGACTGCGGCCCGCAACGCAAAAGCAAACGCCCCGGCTTACGCCGGGGCGTTTCAGGATGTTGACAAAGTCAACAGACTGCCAGACGCTGAAAAACCCTGCAAGGCAAGGAAACACGGGCTGCAAATGAGGGCGCATACATAATACGCACCGAAACCGGCGCAAAGCGCCGTTTCCGGCAGCGCCGGTGCCGCGCTCGAATCCATTGGATTCGACCGTCGGCAGTCGGCTAAAAGCCGACCGGCAAACCAACAAGGTTTGCCGCCTTCCGCGAATCTTTCAGATTCCAGTGCGGGCTGGTCGCGCCTGCAGAACGCTGCAGTGGCGCGACTGCTTCAACGTATGTAACCGATTTTGCAGTCCGCGTTGACGAAACAAGCAGAAATTTCAGTTTCGTCAGGAGTCGTTCAGGAAATTTCTGCGTTTGCGGGGTTTGTCAGTGGATTGAAACGCCCCGGCTTGCGCCGGGGCGTTTACTTTCACACATCAGCGAATAAAGTGCGTAGCGATGGGCGTTTCCTTCTCGGGCAGGCCGAATTGTTCCCGGCCCAACGCGATACTCTTCATCAGGAACACCATGTTGCGAGCGAGCACGCGCATGGTCTGCCTGCCCTCTGCGTCCTGCTCCGCTTCACCGGGCATGCGGCCATGGATGCTGTTCCAGTAGCGGCTGGATGCGATGGGCATGCCGGAGATGGTAAAGTACTTATTCAATTCATCAAAGGTGGCGGAACAGCCGCCGCGGCGGGCACAAACCACACTTGCGCCGACCTTCATCGTCTTATCGAAGGACGTGCTGTAAAACAGTCGATCCAGGCACGCGATCAGCGTGGCGTTTGCCGAAGCATAATAGACGGGGCTAGCAACTACCAGCGCGTCCGCGGCCTCAAACTTCGGGGCAAGCTCGTTCACCAGATCGTCGAACACGCACTTACCCGTTTTACCGCAGGAATTGCAGGCGATACAGCCGCGAATATCCCGATTGCCCACGGCGACCGTTTCGACCTCCACGCCGCTTTCGGCAAATATCTTCTCCATTTCGCGCAGCGCAAGCGCCGTGTTCCCGTTTGCGCGCGGGCTGCCGTTGAGCATCAATACCTTCAGCTTTTTCATGAAGCGCACCCTCTCTTTTCTAAAAATACCTATGCTTCCCAACGTCATTATAGAAGAAGGGCGCAAAGAAGTCAAATCTTCGACAAATGACCCGGCGCTCGTTTCGGAGCACCGGGCCGTTCGTTCAGATTCTTATTTTTCTTTTTTACTTCTTCCATGTCTGCTCGAACACGCGGATGAAGTTGCCGCCCATGATCTTCTTGACCTCTTCGGCGCTGAAGCCGCGGCGAAGCAGCTTGTCCACAATGTTCAGGTGATTGGCCAGGCTGAGTATACCGTCGGTGTTGGCGCTAATCTTACCCTTGCCTGCCAGATAGCTGGCTTCGAACGCCGGGCTGGAATTGCGGGCCAGGTTGTGCGCATCGTGATGCACGTATGCGCCGGGCTGCGCGTCGGAATCGAGGCCAATGCCCACGTGATCCACGCCCACCAGATCGGCGTAGTAGCAGATGGAATCGACGAAGCGGTCGATGGTGGGCACATGCTCTCCGTCGAACAGGATCGGCGCATAGGCGCACGCGCCCATCACGCCGCCGATGGAAGCGCACTTCTTGATCTGCTCGTCAGTGATATTGCGATAATGATCGAACAGCGCGCGCGGATTGGTGTGGCTGAAGATCATCGGCTTCTCGGCCATATCCATCGCTTCCAGCGTGGAAAGGCGGCCCACATGCGCCAGATCGACGGTAATGCCGTTGTTTTCCATGGCGCGAATCAGCGCCTTGCCCTGCTTGGTGATGCCCGCGTCGGTACCGGTAGCACAGCCGTCGGCGGCGAAGGAGCGCGTGTTATAACCAATCTGCATGATGCGGAAGCCGATACGGGAGAATACCTGCGCCATGGCTTCCACATTGCGGCCGAGCATGAAGTCGCAGCTCTGTGCGCCCAGCAGCACGCCGATGCGGCCGGAACGATGCGCTTCGTAGATATCATCCACGGTGAGAATGTTGATGAAGTGCTCCGGATCGGCATTGACCACGGCCAGCATGTCGGCGGTTTCCTTGATCGCGCCGCCTGCGGAGGGATCGAACACCGAAGGAATGGTCAGGTTCAGGCAGGCTGCCTTGGACTGCTCGAGCTGCCAGTTGTAGTTTTCCAGATAGAAGCAGCAGCCATCCACGATTTCGCACTCGGAATGCACCTTGCGCGCTTCGTCGGAGGCCTCGGCGTTCCAGGCCAGCGCCTGTGCCTTCAGATCGGGATCGTCGTTGATCCAGTAGTTCATCACGATGTCATAAACGGCCTTTTTCTGGTTGCAATCCATGTAGATTTCCTCCCCATATATTCAGGTGCGCGGGGAAATATTCCTCCGCGCCCCCTGCGTTTGGTATAGATATTTATAAATATCTTCAGCCGGCGAAGCGCTCCATCAGCGCAATCAGCGCCCAGGCATGGCGGCGGGACCATTTGTCCAGCAGCTCGCGGGAAACCTGATCGTCGCTGTTGCAGCGGCCCTCTTCGGAACCGGCAGACTGCAGCGAGTAGGCGGGCACGCCGTAGGTTTCATGCGCCCAGCCCTCGAAGGTGCCGTGGGGCTGGCCAGTGCCTGCGAAGCACTCCATTTCCGCGATCGGATAGTGCATCGGCGCGGCGGTAAAGGTGCCGCAGCCAGGATGATCCGCGCGGAAGGCCTGCGAATAAATATTGGCAATTTCGTTGTTATAATCGTAGTCATCGTCGCCGGGGAAGGAATCCATCAGCAGCCAGTCCTCGGTGATGACGGAGCTGGAATCGTACACCAGCACGGCCACAACATTTTCAACGGACTTGACGAAGTTCACCGCGGCCTGCGTCTCGCACTCGCTGGCGGCATAAGGGCCGTGGTAGGTGCTGGCGTCGGGATCGGAATTGTCGTAGCCGTAAACGTATTCCTGCTTCCAGTGCCAGTCGAAGTTTCGGTTCAAATCCACGCCGTTGGGATTCTTGCGCAGGTAGAAGGGTTCGCCCTCGATGGTCTCCTCACGCACGTCCACGTTGACCTCAGGCATCACGGCCAAGCTGATCTTATCGAGCAGTTCCGCATGCTCGGACAGGATGAAGTGCAGCGCACGGGTGAGCAGCTCGGGGCCGGGTTCGCTGGCGTGAATCGCGCCTGCGAGCACCATCGTCTTTTCGCCGGAGCCAATCTTCAGGCCGTAAATCGGGCGATGGCGCGTGCTGGCGCCATACTGGGCCATCTTCACCGTATCCGGATACTCGGCGGCCAGCTTCTTCATTTCGGCCACGGAGCGATCGTAGCTCCACCAGACCTCGGGATCGCGCAGCTTGCAGGCCACGGGGCCAATCATCATCTTTTCGCCTACCTGGTCGGAAACCACCCAGTACATGTAGGTATGGCCATAGGCGACGTCCGTATCCATATAGCTGCAGAAGGAGTTTTCATGGGGCAGCTTGCCTTCGAAAACCAGGGATACGCGCGGGTCGTCCAATTTCTGGTTGTCGATATACTCGGTCCAGGCGCCGGGCGCGTCGCCGCACATACCCGTGCTGAAATTGATTTCATCTGCAGGGCGGCGATACACCTTTACCGGTACGTTGGTATCTTCTTCATTGCTGCCGCGCTGCATGAAATACACACGAATTTTATCGCCCGCGGCCTTGGCGCTGAGTCTTCCCTTAATCATGACTTTTTTTCCTCCATAAGGGGCGCCCCCGCCGGAGAAAGCCTCCGGCGGCAGGCGCGCGGTTTATTGGGTTGATGGTTTATTGTGGTTACAATTATTCGCTGATCGGGCGGATATAGCGCAGATCCATGCTGCCATACGGATGGGGTTCAACGCCCATCAGCGTGGAGCGGACGCCGTAGGCCATCAGCGGGCATGCCAGGCTGATCCAAGGCATATCCAAGCGCCACTGGTGAATGACCTTCTGATACAGCTCGATGCGCTTCTCTTCGTCCAGAGAGGTCTGAGCCTCGGTGAGCCACTCGTCGACGTCGGCATTCTTATACTGCACGATGTTCTGCTCGTAGCCACCGGTAGAGAGCCACCTGAAACGGAACCAGTCGGCGTCGTTAGAGGAGGTGGAAATACGGGCGATATAGGCCTGATAGTCTCCCTTCGGGCGCTCGGCCAGCAAGGTGTTCTGGTCCATAACGGTCACATTACAGGTGATGCCAACATTGGCCAGACCGTTCTGAATCATTTCGGCCATCTGCACCCACGCGGTGGTATCGGCCACCCACAGGTCGAACTCGAAGCCGTCCGGATAGCCGCCCTCGGCCAGCAGTTCCTTCGCGCGCTCGGGATCATAGCTGAATACCTCGTCGCCGGTCGCCGGATAGTAGCTGGTGATGGCGTTCGGCCAAGGGCCGTCGGCCACGTCGGCATAGCCGTTGAAGGCCAGACGCACGATGTTGTCCAGATCCAGCGCGCAGCGGATGGCCTGGCGCACTTCCTTCTTGGAGAAGGGCTCGAAGTTGTTGTTCAGGCCCAGGTGAATCATCTGATAGCTGGGGCAGGTGATCAGGTTGACCAACGGAGAATCGATCAGCGTCTGATAGCTGTTCGGATCCACGCCGTAAACCACGTCTACCTCGCCGTTTTCCAGCGCCATGGCGCGGGTCGCGTCGTCGGCGATGTTGCGGATAACGAGATTCTTGAAGTAGGGCTGCTCACCCCAGTAACCGTCAAACGCCTCATAGGTGATGCGGTCGCCGGCGATCCACTCCTTGAACTTGTAGGAGCCAGTGCCGCCGGTGGGGTTACGGGCATAGTCCTCGGGGCTCTGCTCTTCGTAGGCCTGCTTGTTTACGATATAGCCGGTGGAGGTATCGCACAGATAGATCAGCAGCGGGCCAAGCACGTCCTTGGTCTTCATATCGATGGTGTACTTGTCCTGAATGACGAAGTTATCGACGTCGAACACGCCCCAGAGGTAGTTCGCAACGGCGCTGGCCGCGCCCTTCTGCGCCGTCCAGAGCACGTCCTCCGCGGTCATCTCATAGCCGGCATGGCAGAGCACGCCCTGGCGCAGATGGATGCGGATGGTCTTGTCGTCGATCATTTCGTAGCTTTCCGCCAGACCGCACTCGATTTCATTGGTGAAGTTATTGTACACGAGCAGGGTTTCATACAGCGGATGATAGGCGATAATCGCCGGCATCTGGTTGCCCTCCTGCGGATACAGGCCAATGGGCTCGCCACCCTGGGCAACGGTAAGCGTATCGGGCACGGCAGTTACCGGGAAGCCGTTCGGCGCGTCGGAAATATACGCCGTTACGCTGGGATTGTCGGTCGCATCCGGATAGTGCGTCTCTTCTGCGAAGGCGCAGGAAACCAGGCTCAGCACGAGCGCCAAAGCCAGGAGAAGCGACAGCATTCTGTTCTTTTTCACTTTTGATTCCCTCTCTTTTCCCTTTATTATTTACAAAGGCACTTTTGCCAGTGTAGCAATATTTATTTCGCGCCGCAGCCCATGCACTGGCTGCACGCCACGAAGTGACCGGGCTCGACTTCCTGCAAAGTCTGCGGCTGTTCGAAGCAGCATTTCTGCGCCTTCGGGCAGCGCGGTGCAAAGCGGCAGCCGGGCTTGGGGTCGATGGGGCTGGTAAGCTCGCCCTTGAGCACAATCCGCTTCTCGGCCGCATGCGGTTTCGGAATCGGAATGGCGGAAAGCAGCGCCTCGGTATAGGGGTGCAGCGTATTGTTGAAGAGCGCGTCGGCGCTCGCCCGCTCCACCACTTGGCCCAGATACATGACGCAGATTTCATCGGACACGTGCCGCACCACGGACAAATCGTGCGTGATGAACAGGTAGGCCAAATCCATTTCCGCCTGCAAATCCTGCATCAGGTTCAAAATCTGTGCCTGAATGGACACGTCCAGCGCGCTGACCGGCTCATCACAAACGATGAAACGGGGTTTAAGCGCCAGTGCACGGGCCACGCCGATGCGCTGGCGGCGGCCGCCGTCCAGCTCGTGGGGATAGCTGCGCTTCAGGCGGCGCGCCAGACCCACGGAATCCATCAGCTTTTCCACATATTCGCGGCGCTCGGCGTCGCTCCCCAGCACGTGGAATATCTTCAGCGGCTCCATGATGATGTCCTCTACCGTCATGCGGGGATTCAGCGAGGAATAAGGATCCTGAAAGATAATCTGCATCCACTGGCGGCTTTCCTTGAACGCCGCAGTGTTCATCTGCGAAATATCCTTGCCATCGAAGATGATCTGGCCGGAAGTCGGTTCAATCAGGTGCAATATCGTGCGCCCGAGGGTGGATTTACCACAGCCGGATTCGCCCACGACGCCCAGCGTCTTGCCGGAATCCAGGCTGAAGCTCACATCGTCCACCGCATGCAGCGTGCCGGACGGCGTCTTGAAATACTTGGTTAGGTTCTTCACCTCAAGCAGCGGCGTAGACATGGGCTCACTCCTCCTTTCCCTGGGCCAGAATGCAGCGCACCAGATGGCCCGGCTCCACTTCGATTACATGCGGTTCACCCTTGCGGCAGTTTTCGCAATGGCGGCTGCAGCGATCGTAGAACGAGCAATAGGACGGCAGCGCGGAGGGATCCGGCATCAGTCCGGGAATGGGCTTGAGCCGGCGCTCGCCCGCGGTCAGGCTGGGCAGCGAATCGAACAGGCCGCGCGTATACGGATGGCAGGGATTATCGAAAATCTGATCCAGCGTGCCGGTTTCCACAATCTGGCCGGCATAAATCACGGCCACGCGATCGCAAGTTTCGGCCACCACGCCCAGATCGTGCGTAATCAGCAGCATGGACGTGTTGTTCTTCTTTTGCAGCTTGCGGATCATATCCAGCACCTGCGCCTGAATGGTCACATCCAGCGCAGTAGTGGGCTCGTCGGCAATCAGCAGCTGCGGATTGCAAGCTAGCGCCGTAGCGATGACCACGCGCTGCTTCATGCCGCCAGAGAACTGGTGCGGGTAATCCTTGTAGCGTTCGGCGGTAATGCCCACCATTTCCAGCATTTCCACCGCACGGTTGTAAGCCTCCAGCTTGGAGCACTTCTGGTGCAGGCGGATGACCTCCGCCACCTGCTCGCCCACGGTGAGCGCCGGGTTCAGCGCAGTCATGGGATCCTGGAAAATCATGGAGATGCGGTTGCCGCGCAGCTTGCGCATCTGCGCCTCGCTCATCTTCACCACATCCTGCCCGTCGAACAGGATTTCGCCCTGCACCACGCGTCCGGGCGGATTGGGAATCAGCCGGAGTACGCCCAGCGCCGTGGTGGTCTTTCCGGCGCCCGTTTCGCCCACCAGACCAAGCGTTTCGCCGGTGTGAATTTCAAAGGAGATATCGTTGACTGCTTCCACGATAGCGTCGTCGGTTTCATAGTGAATCACGAGGTTTTTTACTTCGAGCAAAGCTTTGCCTTCCACGGTTGCAACCTCCTTATCGCTTCATCTTCGGGTCCATGGCGTCGCGCAGACCGTCGCCCAGCATGTTCAACGCGAATACCGTGAGCATGATGGCAAGGCCGGGGAAGGTAACGATCCACCAGGCCTGGCGGATAAACTGGCGGCCGGAAGTGAGCATGTAGCCCCATTCAGCCGTCGGCGGCTGTACGCCTACGCCAACGAAGCTCAGCGCCGCGCCGGAGATAATCGCGCCCGCCACGCCCAGCGTCGCCTGCACGATGATGGTGGCCAGGCAGTTGGGCAGCATGTGCCGGAACATCAACCGCAGTGGGCTGCTCCCGATGGAACGCGCCGCTTCGATATACTCCTGGTTGCGCACCGTCAGGGCCGCCGCGCGCACCACGCGGGCAAAGGACGGCACCTGGCTGATGGCGATGGCAAGAATCACGTTTCGCAGGCCGCTGCCCAGCGACGCCGCAATCGCGATCGCCAGCAGCAGGCTCGGCAGCGCGTAGAATACATCCATCACGCGCATGATGATGTTGTCAATTTTGCCGCCATAGTATGCGGCCAGCAGGCCGCACACACCACCGATGAGCAGCGAAGCGCAGACCGCCGAAAGTCCGATGACCAGCGAGGTGCGCGCGCCCCAGATGATGCGGCTCAGAATATCGCGGCCAAAGTTGTCCGTGCCGAGCGGATGTGCCAGCGACGGCGCGATAAACGCATCGGCGTAAATCTGCTCGTCCTCGCCGAACTTCGCGAAGACCGACGGGAACAGCGACAGCAGAATCAGAATAAACAGAATCACAAGGCTTACCACGGCGGCCTTATTGCGGCGCAGGCGGTACCACGCCTCATGCCATGGGCCATTCTTGCGCGGATGCCGGCTTTCGCGGCGGTTACGCTTTTCCATGGCCGGAGTCATCATCTTAGGCATGTGCGCTCGCCTCCTTTGCCTTTTTGCTCTTCTTGTTGCCGCGATACATGGCCAGCAGTCGCGGATCAACAAATGCATACAGCACGTCCACGCCCAGCGTCACAAGGCTGGAAATGATGGCCATGATCAGCACGCCGCCCTGAATGACGGGGTAGTCGCGCAGCTTGATCGCATCCACCATGTATTTGCCCAGGCCCGGAATGCCGAACACCGTTTCCGTGACCAACGCGCCGCCCAGCAGTGTGCCGAACGTCATGCCGACAACCGTCAGAATCGGTACCAGCGCGTTCTTCAGCGCGTGCTTGCGAATGATCGTACCCTCCGACAGGCCCTTGGCCCGCGCGGAGCGGATATAATCCTGATGCAGCACCTCCAACATGCTCGACCGCGTCATGCGCATGATGGTGGCCGCATTCGATGAGCCGATCGTTACTGCCGGCAGTACCCAGTATTGCGGGCCATAGAAGCCGGAGGACGGGAACCAGCCCAGGTAGATGGAAAACAGCAATATCAGCATCAGGCCCGTCCAGAAATTCGGCATTGAAACGCCCACCAGACCGAACACATTGCACAGGCTGTCCACCCAGGTGTACTGCCGTGTGGCCGACAGTATGCCCGTGCTTATACCGATCAGCAGCATGATGCTGGTACTCAGGCAGGCCAGCAGCAGCGTTGTCGGGAAGCGATCCATCACCTCGTCCAACACCGGCCGCTTCGTAGCGTAGGAGGTACCGAAATCGCCGCGGGTTACCAGGCCGGCAATGTAGTTCACAAAGCGCACCATAAACGGCTTATCCAGGCCCATCTCCTCGCGCAGCTGCTGCACGTCCGCATCGGTCGCGAGATCGCCCGCCAGCTGACGTGCCGGATCGCCCGGCGAAATCTCGTTCAGACAGAAAATGATGAACACAACGCCCAGCAACACGGGAATCAGCATCAGAAGACGCTTCAAAACATACTTTCCCAATTTGTCTGCCTCCCCCACCTGTTTTTCACAAACCAGTTTACAAAGCGCCGCGCGCCTTTTCGATTGGTTTGAAACATTATAGCATCCGTACAGGTTCATTTAAACCCTCATTTTTTCGAAAATGCCCCCGATATTTTGGTGTTTGCCATAATAATGCATGTCGGAAGTTGCATTCATGCATATTTGGCGGTTTTTTGAGCTAAAAATTGCATATTCTGAATCGTTATCAATTCATGTGCCATATGCCATACCTGTCCGCCGCTCGCGCACAGTTCAAATCCGCGCTTTGAACGCAAAAAAGCACCCGAGCAGGGTGCATAATCTGCGTAGGTTTCGAAATATTTTCGGAATAGTCAAAGTCCAGCATTGTTATATGAAAAGGCCCCGGCTTGCGCCGGGGCCTTGAAACACTATGGGGATTCAGCGATTATTCAACGATGGTAATGCGGCCCTGACCGTAGGGTTCGGCGTAATCCTCGCCCACGTTGCCAGCCAGTCCGTCGGCGATGTAGTTAATCAGCACCTGATTATCCAGCATCACTTCGTCCTGCAGGATGGCATCGCCCTGGAACATATTCATGCCGTCGCCGCCATCCTTGAGCATGTAGTTGTGGGAAGCTACGGTATAGATGGCCGCGGGATCGATGGGCACGCCGTCCACCAGGACGTTCTGCACGCGGCGCTCGCCGTTCACTTCCACGAATTCACCGTTTTCATCCACCACCACGGGGGATTCGATGCCCGCGTTGATTTCGAAGGTCAGGCCGGAAACATGCAGGAAGCCGCCGTTTTCCGCAGGCAACTTGGAAGCGGACATCTCCAGCGCGTCCAGCACCTGCTGGCCAGTAGCCTCAACCACGGTGAGCATGTTGCCGAAGGGATGCACGGCGATAATCTGCTCATAGGTGATATCGCCCGCGGGAATCTGCTTGCGGATGCCGCCGCCGTTTACCAGACCGATCTGCGCGCCGGAAATGTAGCGGTATGCGTCCGCGCACAGGTCGCCCAAATTGGTTTCCTGTGTGCGAATGATGCGGATGGGCTTGCCCTCCGCGTCCACGGCGGTAGGATCGTTGATAATCAGATCCACATCACTGTGCGCCACAACCTGGTTCAGCGTCTCGGCATACTGCGCCTTGATGCCTTCCACATAAGTGGTCATGTCGTCGTCCTGGAACAGCTTTTCGGTGTGCAGCTCGGTTTCAAGCACCAGCGCGCCATCCGCATCCTCGGTAATGGTCAACGAGCCCAGCGCCTCCAACTTCGTGCCGGTGGAGGAGAGCAGCACTTCCTCGCCGTCCTTATTCAGCACCAGCTCGCCCGCGATGGTGGAATGGCTATGCGCGTCGAGCACAGCGTCAATGCCGGTGGTATTGGCAATCAAATCGGATGAAGTCCAGGCCTTATCATCGGCGATGAATTCCGTGCCCAGATGGCTCAGCGCCACGACGATTTCAGCGCCTTCGCCGATGGCCTGGTCCACATATTTCTGCACGATGTCGAACAGATCCTGGCCGCCGTTGCCACCGTTGAAGGAATAGATGTAGTTGCCCTCGCCATCCTGAAAATAGGTAGGCGTAGACTTGGTGAAGGTTTCGGGGGTATCTACGCCCACGAACGCGATCTTCCAGCCACCCAGCTCCTTAATGACATAGGGCGTAAGCACGGCATTGCCTTCCAAATCGGTGAAGTTACAGCACACATAGTCGTACTGCGCCTTATCCTTCAGCGCCATAAACTGATCCATGCCGTAGTCGAACTCATGGTTGCCAATGGTAGCAACCGAATAGCCGACCTCGTTCATGATGTCCACAATGTACTCGCCCTTGGAGATGGTGCCCACGGCCGCGCCCTGAATGGCGTCGCCGCAGTCGGCCAGCAGCACGTCGTAGCCAGCCTTTTCATAGGCCTTTTTGTAGGCTGCCAGACCGGCATAGCCGATGGCGTCGTCAATGCCGCAGTGTACGTCGTTGGTGTAGAGAATCACGGCAGGTGCATGCGCGGGCGCTTCTTCAGCAAGCGCAAAGCCCGCAATCATCATGGAGACGATCAGGAGAACAGCCAGCAATTTTCTAAGCATGGAGTTACCGCCTTTCGTTTTTTATAAGTAACCAAAGTTATTATAGCTGATACATATTACAATTATTTTACAAATGCGGTAATTCATCGTCTCACGTGCGCTTTTCATCCATTAAAACGGCTCGTTTGTAAATATTTAGCCGCAATAGGCGCACAGCGCCGGGCGCTTTTGCCCGGCGCAGAGTTTTGGTATAACAATTAGGAAAAACAGAGAACCCTCCAGAGCAGCGGCCGGAAATTTGCAAATTATAGAGACGGCCAAACCATTATCCGCTCATTGACATCAGAGCAAATATCAAAGACCGCGCGAATATTTCCGCTTTACGCCGGAGCAAAAATCGTGTATAATAGGAAAGAAGATGAATTCTCGAAAAGGACGGTAGATATACATGGCACGAGGCGGATTCCCGAACATGATGGGCGGCGGCAACATGCAGCAGCTGGCGCGCCAGGCGCAGAAGCTGCAGCAGCAGATGGCGAAGGTGCAGGAAGAAATCGAGGCCCGCGAATTTGAAGCCACGGCGGGCGGCGGCATGGCCACTGCGAAGGTGAACGGCAAAAAGGAACTGCTTTCCATCGAAATCAAGCCTGAAGCCGTGGATCCGGACGATGTAGAAATGCTTCAGGATTTGATTCTGGCAGCCGTGAACGAAGCGCTGCGCCAGGCCGGCGAAACCATGGAACGCGAAATGGGCAAGATGACCGGCGGACTGGGCATGCCCGGTCTGTTCTGATTCCCGAAAGGCGCGCGTAATTTTTGCTTCGGGACGGCGAACCGCCGTCCCGAAATTATGCTTACAGAATGCAGAGGTTTATTCTTTCATGGCGGATGTAGAGGCAATTCAGCGGCTGGTGAACCAGCTTTCCCGGCTTCCGGGCATCGGGCGCAAGACCGCGCAGCGGTTGGCGTACCACATTATTTCTCTGCCGGAGGATCAGGTGAAGGAGCTGGCGGTAGCCATCTTTAACGGCAAGCAGCAGGTGCATTTCTGCCCCATATGCGGCAATTTCACGGATGTGGATCCCTGCGCCATCTGTTCGGATTCGAACCGGCGGCACGATGTGATCTGCGTAGTGAAGGATCCGCGCGACGTGAACGCCATGGAACGCATGCGCGAATACAACGGCCTATACCACGTGCTGCACGGCGTGATTTCGCCGATGGACGGCGTGGGGCCGGATGATATTCGCATTCGAGAACTGATGCAGCGTCTGGCCGGCGGCGAAGTAAAAGAAGTCGTGCTGGCCACGAACCCGGACGTCGAGGGCGAAGCCACCGCAGCCTACATTTCCCGCCTGATTAAACCCATGGGTATCAAGGCCACGCGCATCGCCCACGGCGTGCCGGTGGGCGGCGAACTGGAATATACAGATGAAGTAACGCTGCTGCGCGCGTTCCAGGGACGGCGCGAAATCTGAACAGAGGCGCTTCTCTGCGCAACAAGATTACTTTTCGCCAGAAAAGACGCAGATGCGCCGCAGAATTGGGTCGCATGCATTTTCCACCAGCTTCGCGGAGTGTATAGCGGTCTGCTCGAAATTTTTTCCAAATACGCGATTTTTCGCCACAAAAAGTATTGACAAATCAAGGGCCCTTTGTTATAATACTAAATGTCGCTTCGGGCACGGCTCTTGATAGTGTCGTCGGGGTGTAGCGCAGTTTGGTAGCGCACGTGCTTTGGGAGCATGGGGCCGCAGGTTCGAATCCTGTCACCCCGAC
>CAKUDW010000016.1 GCA_934645275.1 uncultured Clostridia bacterium | reverse complement strand
GCCGCGTACCCTGCACGCCTCGATATCACCGTCGTTGTCTACATCCACGCCGATTTCGCCGAAGTAGTAGTTGTTTACATTCTTCGTGTGCATATACATTTCCCGCGCGGTGCGGGGCAGCGGGCCATAAAAGGTTTCCCGCGGCGGCAGCACGCTGAGATCCTTGTCTGGCATGGCGTCGTAGAGCGCTTGAAAATCACGCGCCGATTTCAATGCCAGCGCCTTCATATCAAGATATTCGCGCTCGCTCAGCACCGGACGCTCGCTGTCGAAAATTACGTCGGAATCGGCGTCGCGGATGGTCAATGCGCTCGGCTTTTCCTGCGCAATCTCCAGCTCGAACGCATCCGGAATCGGTTTTCCAGCCCAGCGCAGGTAGGCGCGCAATTCACCGGGCAACCTTTCAAGCGCTGCGTGCAGCGATGTGCCGCGCGCAAATGCACCGGGAAAGTCAGCGGCGTATAGCAGGCTGTCATCACCGTTGTGCTCCCATACGCAGTGAATTTTCATTTCGATTTACGCACGGAAATCTTACGCACGGAAATTGAAGCCGGAAGAGAGGCCCCAATACAGGAAATATGCAACAATTACCACGCCCATGGAAATAGCCATGGTGAGACGCAGCGTGCTCATCTTGCGCAGCGCGCGCTTTTCCAGAAAGTTGGGCAGAATCAGGGCGATAACCATCGCGATGATCAGCCCGTAGGAGAAGGTACCCTGTTCTTCACCGTTTTTCCAAAACAGAGCGACGCAGGCCAGCAGGCCCATTACCGCGCCTGCAATGCGCTGGTACAGCTTCCAGGTTTTTTCGTCCAGGCGGGCGATGAATTTCTGGAAGGAACTCATCCCGGAATCCTCCAGTATACTCTCCTGCAGTTCGTCGTCCGTCATTTCTTTAGAAACCGGATCGGGGTCAAGGGTTGCGTTGCGCTCTTCGAAATCGTTGTTCTGCTGCTCGTCCATGTTGAAGCCTCCGTTATTTTTTAAACTCGTTCCTCTATTATGCCCGAAAAACTGCGCCATGGCAAGACTTTTTTGCAGATATGCCGCACAATTGCACCGTATGGGGAAAATTCATTCTGAATCAATATCGGCGCTGTCAATCTCCGTGCACACAGCCGGGCCGCCGTTGATTTCGCGATAGATGCTCTGCATTTCGCGATCCAGCGCCGCCGAGGCCTCAGCGCACTTTTGCAGGCGCTGGCGAAGCAGCTGTGTGGTTTCCTGATCGGACTTATAGCGCAGCTGGTGTTCGAGTGAGGCCCAGAAGTCCATGGCGATGGTGCGAATCTGTACCTCTACCGGCACGAGCTCCGTATGGCTGGACAGGAATACCGGTATACGAATTACCAGATGCAGGCTGCGGTAACCGGATTCCTTTGGGTTTTCAATATAATCGCGCCGTGCTACCAGTTCCACATCCCGCTGATGCACTAGCAGGTCCGCCACGCGGTAGATATCTTCCAGATAATTGCAAACGATGCGCACGCCTGCGATGTCCATAAGGTTTTCTTCGGCGCTTTCCAGCGTTTGTGGGTAGCCCTTGCGCCGCAGCTTTTCGCGAATGCTGGCCGGGGATTTCAGGCGCGAATCGATGTGGTGAATGGGATTGCGGGCATAGCGCACGCTGAATTCAGCGTCCAATACTTCCAGTTTTGTGCGTACTTCGCGAATTGCGCCATCATACAGCTGCATCATTTCGCGGTAACGCTGTTGAAAATCCTGGGTGCTCAGTCGCTCCACAGGGGTCAGTGCATTTTCCATTTTTTCTTTTGTCCTCCAAAGATTATTATATGCGCCCAATATAAACTTTTTATAAACAAAAGCTTCACACGCGCGGGCAGATGGTTTATAATGGAATCTGTTATTGGACGCCGTTTTCCCCGCTCTGGTTCATATATGGTTTAAAAGCCGGGCGCAAAATAGATAATGTGAGGTGAAGCGGGTATGTTTCATATCCTGGTGGTTGAGGATAATCAGAATACACAAAAGCTGATGCAGAAGGTGCTCAGTCAGAACGGCTACGAGCCGATTCCCGCCTATGACGGCGTGGAAGCGCTGGACGTGCTGGACAAGAAGCACGTGGATCTGATCGTGTTGGACATCATGATGCCGCGTATGGACGGCTATGAATTTACGCAGACGTTGCGGGATTCCGGCTGCGATATTCCGATACTGATGGTGACTGCCAAGGAGAAGCCTGCGGACAAGCATCGCGGCTTTCAAATCGGCACGGACGATTACATGGTCAAGCCCGTGGACGAGGAGGAGATGCTGCTGCGCATTGCCGCGCTGCTGCGCCGCAGCCGCATAGTGAACGAGCATCGCCTTGAAATCGGCAATACCGTGCTGGATTACGATGCGCTGAGCGTCACCAGCCCGCAGGGCAAAATGGAGCTGCCGCGCAAGGAATTCATGCTGCTGTTCAAGCTGCTTTCTTACCAGAATAAGATATTTACCCGCCGCCAGCTGATGGATGAAATCTGGGATATGGACAGCGACACCGACGAGCGCACCGTGGACGTACACATCAATCGCCTGCGCGATCGCTTCCGCGGCAGCGACGATTTTGAAATTATCACCGTGCGCGGGCTGGGCTATAAGGCGGTGAAGCGCGGATGAAGAAGCGCGGCTGGCTGAGGCGCAAGCTGGACGAACTGAATAAAAGCGTGACGCTGAGCCGGCTGATGATCATTATGATCCTGGCGATATTGATTAACGCCGGACTGATGACCAGTTCGTCCTATCTGCTGATGCTGCGTACGGGCATCATGCGGCCGTTGATGAACAGCACGATGTGGCCGCTGCTGCTGGTACTGCTGTGCTTGTGCTTTGCATTTTTGCTGGCGGCCTGCTTTGTCGGGCAGAAGCTCAGCCCGCTGCACAAGGTGAATGACGCCATGAAGCAGGTTTCGCACGGCGATTTCAGCGTGCGCGTGGACGAGAGCGACAGCGTGGGCGAGGTACGTGAGCTGGTGTCCAGCTACAACCACATGGTGGAGGAACTGAGCGGCATCGAAATGTTTCGCACGGACTTCATCAACAATTTCAGTCACGAATTCAAGACGCCTATCGTCTCCATTCGTGGTTTTGCGCGCCAACTTGAACGCGACGATCTTTCTGATGCCGAACGCAGAGAATACGCGCGCATCATCGCCGTGGAGGCCGAGCGGCTGGCGCACATGTCCGCTAACGTGTTGCTGCTGACCAAGCTCGAAAACCAGCAGATTGTGACCGATAAGACGCGTTACCAGCTCGACGAGCAGTTGCGCAACTGTATTCTGCTGCTGGAAAAGCAGTGGGAAGACAAGAATATCGATCTGCGCCTGGATCTGGACGAGTTGACCTATGAGGGCAACGAGGAAATGATGTCCCACGTGTGGGTGAATCTGCTGAATAATGCCATCAAGTTTTCGCCCGAGGGCGGCGTCATCGAGGTGGGCTGCATGCGCGTGCAGTCATTCATCGTGGTGCATGTGACCGACCATGGTAAGGGCATGGACGATGTGACCCGCACCCGCATATTTGAAAAGTTTTATCAGGGCGATAATGCCCACGCCACCGAAGGCAACGGGTTGGGATTGGCGCTGGTGAAGCGCATTGTGGATCTCTGCGGCGGCAAGATTACCGTGATCAGCGCGCCGGGCGAGGGCGCATGCTTTTCCGTGTATCTGCCGCTGAACGAGGTCTGAAAAGGGTTCCATGCCCCTTAAAGTGCGTGCTCGGGCGCCGGGAGATCGGCGCAGCCGGGCACGCATTTTATTTTCAGTTTATATTATTCGGCTAAAATAAAAGTATCGGGGCACAGGTCCCGTAGGGAAGGGCGTGAGCAGAAATGGCGTTTGTGGAATTTGTGAACGTTGGCAAGCAGTATAAAATGGGCGAGGTGTCCATCACCGCGCTGCATGATGTGAGCTTTACCGTGGAACAGGGGGAAATCTGCGTCATCGTGGGTGCGTCAGGCGCAGGCAAGACCACGCTGTTGAACATACTCGGCGGCATGGATACGCTGTCCACCGGCAAGGTCATGCTCGATGGGCACGAAATATCCAATTACAGCGCCAGCCAGCTCACGCGCTACCGTCGCTACGATGTGGGTTTCGTATTTCAGTTCTACAATCTGGTTCCCAGCCTTACGGCGCTGGAAAATGTGGAACTTGCGGCTCAAATCTGCCCCAATCCGCGCCCGGCAGACGATACGCTGCGCGCGGTGGGGCTGGGCGAGCGCATGAAGAATTTTCCCGCCCAGCTCTCCGGCGGCGAACAGCAGCGCGTGGCCATTGCCCGCGCACTGGCAAAGAATCCGAAGCTGTTGCTCTGCGACGAACCCACCGGCGCGCTGGATTACAACACTGGCAAGGAAATCCTGAAGCTGCTTCAGGATACGGCGCGCCAGACCGGCATGACGGTAATTATCATTACCCACAATTCCGCGCTCACTGCCATGGCCGACCGCGTGATCGAGCTCAAGAGCGGCACCGTGCTTTCCCAGCGCGTGAACGAGCGTGCCGTGCCCGTCGAGGAGATTGAATGGTGATGAAACCGCTGAAGAAATCCGCGCTTCGCGAAATTAAAAAGAGCCTCGGACGCTATCTGGCCATATTGGCCATCATTGCGCTTGGCGTGGGCTTTTTCTGCGGCCTGCGCATTTGCAAGCCGGCCATGCTCAGCGCCGCGCAGCAATACATTGATGAAAACTGCATGTTCGATTATCGCCTGATTTCAACGCTCGGCTTTACTGCCGAGGATCAGGCTTATTTTGCCGCGCTCGATGGCGTAAAGGCTGCGGAAGGCGCGGTCTACGCCGACGTACTCTGTCCGTGGAGTGACGGCGGCAATCGCGCGTTGCGCGTACATTCGATTACGGAAAATGTAAATCGCCTGAGCCTGACGGCCGGGCGTATGCCCGAAAACGACCATGAGGCCGTGGTGGACGCGCGCTACATGGATGAAACCGTGCTTGGCACGCAGCTTACGCTATCTGCGGACAATAGCCAGGACACGCTGGATAAGTTCAAATACTCAACCTATACCATCGTTGGCCTGGCAAATTCAGTATACTACCTTAATTATGAACGCGGAAACACGGATCTTGGTTCCGGATCACTGGCGGGTTTTGTCTATATTCCATACGGTGGCTTTGATTTGGATTATTTCAGTGAAATATTCGTGGATATCGAAACCACGGGTGCGATTTATTCCGATGAATACAAAGCCTGCCTGGATGAATTCGAGGCGTTGATCAAGCGCGAGTGTGAGTCGCGCTCCGACCTGCGCTATCGCAGCCTGGTGGATGAGGCACAGCAGGAAATTGACGACGCGCAGAGCGAGCTGGACGAGAAGTACGACGAATACATCAGCGAAAAGAACGACGCGCAGCAGCAGCTCAAGGACGCGCACGCCGAGCTTGAGGACGCAGAGCAGCAGATTACCGACGGCGAGCGTGAGCTGGACAAAAATGCCGATAAACTCAGCTCGGCGCAGCGTGAATATAAGTCCGGACGCAGTCAGTATGAAAAATCCGTGCAGGAATTTGAAAGCCGCCGCGACGACGCGCTGGGTCAGCTTGACGACGCGCAGCGGCAGATTGACAGCCAGCGTGCCGAAGCGCAGGCCGGAATAGAACAGATTGAAGCCAGCGGCGTGCTCACGCAGTACGATCAGCTGGGTGCGGCCGAGTTACAGGTCGCCGCAGGCATAGAGGAACTGGAAGGCCAGCGTAGCGCGCAGACGGCGCAGCTTCAGGCTGCGATTGAGGAGGCCAACACTGCGCTTTCTTCCATAGACAGCGCGATTTCCGCCGCACAGTCGGATTGCGACGCTGCTGTTTCTGCGCTTAGGTCGCAGATTTCGGCGCTCGATGGCAGTATTTCGGATTGGAATGCACGGATATCGTCGCTCGACCCGAGCGATGAGGCGCAGGCGGCTGAAATTGATGACTTAAAGAGCCGCATCAGCGCTGCGCAGGAAGAAAAGTCAGCACTTTCCGCTCAAATCGACAGTGCAAGCGCCGAAGCCGCTGCACAGATTGAGGCGCTTCAGGTACAGAGACCGGCAATCGAGGATACGCTGTCCTCGCTGAGCGCGCAGCTCACTCAGGCCAACGCCGCTTTTGACGAACAGCGCGCTGCACTGGACGCGCAGGCGGATGAAATTGCAGCCGGAAAGGCGGCCATTGAAGCGAGCGGCGTGCTTTCACAGTATCAGGCGGCGCAGGAGGGACTTGCACAGCTCGACGCGGCGCAGGCCGAGCTGGACGATCAGCGCGCGGCGGCACAGGCCGAACTGGACAGCTATCAGGTGCAGCTTGACGCAGCGGGCGCACAGCTCAGCAGCGCCCGTAAGCAGCTCAGGGAGGGAGAAGCGAAGCTGGCCGAGGGGCGGCAGCAACTCGATGATGCGAAGCAGGAGCTACAGACAGGCCTTTCAGATTACGACGCTGCCTTTGTGGAGAGCGAGCAGCAGTTGTCTGATGCCGAAACGCAGCTGGCCGAAGCGCAGCAGGAAATCGACGACGCGCAGGCACAGGTGGACGAGATTGAGCCTGCGACGTTGTATGTGCTCGGCCGCGACACCAATGTGGGCTATGCCTGCTTTGAGAGCGATTCGCAGATCGTACACGGCATTTCCACGGTGTTCCCACTGTTTTTCCTGCTGGTGGCGGCGCTGGTCTGCATGACCACGATGACCCGCATGGTGGATGAGCAGCGTACCATTATCGGCACGCTGAAGGCGCTGGGCTATGGCCGTGGGGCGATACTGGCAAAGTATCTGTTCTATTCTGGCAGCGCGGCGGCGCTGGGCGCGCTGATCGGCTACTTTGGCGGCAGCTATATCTTTCCCAAAATCATATGGATGGCTTACGGCATGATGTACGGCTTTGCGCCGATTCCCTATGTGCTCAGCCCGCTGCTGGGCGCGCTGTCGATGGGCGCGGCGCTGCTGTGCTCCATGGGGGCTACCTGGCTATCCTGCGGTGCAGAGCTGGCGAATATGCCCGCGCAGCTGATCCGCCCGAAGGCGCCCAAGCCCGGCAAGCGCATTCTACTGGAGCGGGTGGGTTTTATCTGGCGGCGACTGTCCTTCCTGAAAAAAGTGGCGCTGCGCAATATTTTCCGCTATAAGAAGCGGTTGCTGATGATGGTGATCGGCATAAGCGGCTGTACGGCGCTGTTGGTTACGGGCCTGGGCATCAACGATTCCATTGCAAACCTCGCCGACGATCAGTTCGGCAAAATTATGATCTACGATGCGTCCGTGGGCTTCATCGATCCGCAGGATCAGGCAATGCAGGCTGAATTTCTGAACGAACTGGGCGATTCGATTTCCGGCGCGATTTTCGTCTATGAGGGCTCGGCCGACGTGGCCTTTGGAGATCAGACGCGCTCCGTGAGCCTCATCATCAGCGATCAGGAAGACATATCGGACTTCATCAGCTTGCACAACGGGGAAGTGGACGTTGACTTCCCCGGGCAAGGCGAATGCATCGTAAATACCGGCCTTGCGCAGCGCTTCGGCGCGCAGGTGGGCGATACGCTTACGGTGTACAACGCGCAGATGGAGCGCATGACGCTGCGGCTTTCCGGTATATTTGATAACTATGTCTACAATTACCTGATTGTGGGCGGCGAGAGTGTGTCGGGGCAGTGGGCTGAAGTACCGGAGAGCAACACCGCCCTTGTGAACGTCGCGCCCGGGCAGGACGCGGGCGCAGTCGGCGCGCATATCGCCGGGCTGGATACGGTGAGCAATGTCAGCGTGTCCTCCGAAGTGCGCGGCCGCTTTGAGAACATGATGTCCAGCCTGAACGCCGTGGTCGTCATGGTGATTCTGTGCGCGGCAGCGCTGGCGTTTATCGTTCTTTACAATTTAACCAACATCAACATTACGGAGCGCATTCGTGAAATTGCCACTGTAAAGGTGTTGGGCTTCACGCTGCGTGAAACGGCGGCCTACGTGCTTTCTGAAAACTTTGCGCTCAGCGCGCTGGGCGCGCTGGTGGGCCTGCCATTGGGTAAGTTGCTGCATAGCTTTGTAATGTCGCAGATTCGGGTGGATCTGGTGGTGTTCGATGTGCGCGTGTTGCCGCTGAGCTATGGGTTGGCGGTGGCGCTCACGCTGTTGTTTGCCGCGCTGGTGAACGCTGCGATGCTGCGGCGCATCAATCGCATTCCGATGGCTGAGTCGCTTAAAACGGTGGAATAAACGAGTGGGAGCAAGTCGATGAGCACATCGATTTACTCCCATTGCTTTTTGGATTTACAGTTGACCTTTTTTGCCAGTTTTGTTATAATTTGATGTGAAAAGTAAAGTGCCTGTAATTTAATCGGCCTTTCTCCATTCGACCAATCAGAGGTGAAAAATATGGAGCGCAAATTTATACTGAGTTGTTGTTCAACTGTCGATTTGCCCTACGCTTATGTTTCTTCGCGCGATATCCCCGTGCTGTTTTACAGCTACACCGTGGACGATGCCGAATACGTAGACGACATGGAGCGCGATCCCGAGGCGCTGAACCGCTTCTATGGCATGCTGGCCGCGGGTAAACTGCCGCGTACCTCGCAGATCAACGAGGTGGCCTATACCGAATTTTTTGATGCGTTGCTGCAAAAGGGCGACGTACTGCACATTGCCTTTGGCTCGGGTATGTCTAGCTCTGTGAACAACGCCATGCGCGCCGCTGAAGCGCTGCGTGAGAAGTATCCGGAACGCAGAATTACGGTAATCGATTCGATGTGTTCCTCCTCCGGCTATGGCCTGCTGGTGGATTATGCCGCCGACATGCGCGATGCGGGTGAAACCATGGAGGCGACCGAGGCCTGGGTCATGGCGCATCGTCAGCGGATCCATCATCAATTCTTTTCTACCGATCTGTCCTTCTATCGCCGCAGCGGGCGCATGTCTGGCGCAGCGGCTACGCTGGGGGCAATACTGGGTATTTGCCCCATCATGCGCCTGAACGATGCGGGCCGCATCATCGCCTACGATAAGGTGCGCGGCAAAAAGAAGGCCGTGGCCGAAACTACGCGCATCATGCTTGAGCATGCCGAAAATGGCGCGGCTTACAGCGGCAAGTGCTACATTTGTAATTCCAATTGCCGCGAGGAGGCTGAGGCGCTGCGCGCCAGCGTGGAAAAGGTGTTCCCTGCGCTTAGAGATAAGGTTGTTATCACCAACATCGGTACCATCATCGCGTCGCACTGCGGGCCGGGCACGGTGGCAGTGTTCTTCGTGGGCGATGAACGTCAGCCGGGCTGATCCGGCAGCACATCAAATATTGGCGGGAGGTTATTGAACCATGGCTGAAAAGAATTATCGTGCCGAGTTGGTCGGCGTGTTCGGCGATCCGGTGGATGGAAATCCTACCTGTGTGGTTGAAGAGGCCGGATTTCAGGCGCTCAAATTGAACTGGCGCTATTTGACCTGCCGCGTAGCGGTGGAAAACCTGGCGGACGCAATGCGCGGCATGCGCGCCATCGGCATGCGCGGTGTGAATCTCACCATGCCGCACAAGATTGAGGTCATTCAGTATCTGGACGAGTTAACTCCGGCCGCGCGCATCATTGGTGCGGTGAACACCGTGGTGGAGCGCGACGGCGAGCTGATCGGCGAAAATACCGATGGAAAGGGTTTCGTGAAATCGTTGAAGGATGCGAACATTGTGCTTGCAAACAAGACGGTTACCATACTGGGCGCCGGCGGCGCGGCGCGTGCCATCGGCGTGGAATGCGCGATGTGCGGTGCGAAGAAGCTGAATATTATCAACAGAAATCGCGCGCGCGGCGAGGAGCTGTGCGATGTGATCACAGAGTATTTGCCGACTGCGACTGAGTATTTCCCGTGGGAGGGAACGGCCGAGCTTCCGGGGGACACAGATATTCTGATCAACGGTACCTGCGTGGGCCTGTTCCCTGAAATAGATCGGTATCCGGATATCAATTACGATGGTATTCGTCCGAACATGCCCGTGTGCGACGTGGTGTTTAATCCCGTAATGACGGTGTTTTTGCAGAAAGCGCAAGCCAGGGGAGCAAAGGTGCTCACCGGCCTCGGTATGCTGGTGAATCAGGGCGCGCTGAATTTTGAGCTTTGGACGGGTGAAAAGGCCCCCGTGGAGATCATGGCGGATGCGCTGCGTCGGGAATTCGAAGGGAAATAAAAATAAATGTGTTTGCTCTAAAATAGAGCCGATATGATATTGCCTTGATACTGTCGATTTTAGAAAAACTGCGGATTCCTAAGCTTTTCACCGTTCGTTTCGCTATATTTGATTTTACAGTTGATTCTGCATCATTTTTTTGACAACGAGAGCGCCGCGCAATTGACGCGCGGCGCTTTTGCATACCTGTTTTCAGGTGGAATTGCGCACAATTAATTCGTGCGGCAGAAAAATACTCTGCTGATCGGTTTCACCCATGATTTGGCGCAACAGCATTTCCACGGCGACCTGGCCGATACGTTTGCGCGGCTGCGCGGTGGTGGTGAGCGTGGGCGTGACCATATTGCACACCTCAAGGTTATCTGTGCCCATTACAGCAATGTCCTCCGGAATGTGCAGACCGGCTTCACGGATGGCGCGCATCGCGCCCGCGGCCACGTTATCCGAATTGCAAAGAACGGCGCGAGGCTGGGTGGAATGCTTCAGCAGCGTCTGCATGCTCTCATAACCGCCAAGAAATGTATCTGAGCCGCGGCGCACCCAGCCGATTACAGGCGCCATGTTGTGGCGATGCATCACATCTCGATAAGCGTTTTCGCGCAACGCCGTCGAAATTAATCCATTCGAAGAACTGATGAGCGCGATGTCTCGATAGCCGAGCTTGATTAAGAACTCCAGCGCCTCACAGTATGCCGTATAGTTATCGATGGATACATGAGGTAATTTGCTGGTTTCGCTGTATTCGCAGCACTGCACCAACGGAAAGGATGCGGCAATATGCTCCAGATCGCTGTCATCCAGGCGCGAGGACAGGAAGATTGCACCGTCGGCCTGCCGGTTGTTGAGCAGTTTGGTTGCTTCGCGTTCGCGATCTACGATGGAATTGGTGGCTACCAACAGCAACGTGTAGCCATGCTGAAATGCAGCCTTGTTGATACCCGAGAGCACGTCGATCAGAAACATATTTGAAAAATCGTTCATGACCACGAGAATGGTGCGCGTGTTGTTGAATACATGCGATTTCCGATTATTTATCGGGTTATAGTCCAGCTGGCTCACTACTTCCAGCACACGCTTGCGCGTAGCGACGGACACCTTTTCCGGCGCATTGAGCGCGCGTGATACCGTAGCGGTAGAAACGCCCGCAGCCGCGGCAATATCCGCAATGTTCGCCAAGTTCTATTCATCCCTTCCCGCTTGAAAACTGACGCAAGTATTATGACACAAAATGCCGCAAAATGCAAGATGCGTCATGATAAATGTAACAAAATGTAACGAGTTGACAGACTGAATCTCTGCAAATATAATGTATTTGAAGGTTGAAATGCGAAAATTGATGAAAAAGTGGCGCATATCCCAACTATTCCGTCGGATGATTGAAATAATGGATGATTTTATTACATCACGCCGCATGTGTGAAGAATGTAACAAAATGAAAAACGGATGATCTATCGAACAGCTTTGATATGAACCGGAAACATTCCGGATCATGATAATGAAAAGGAGGAAATCTCAAATGAAGAAACTGATGACCCTGATTCTGGCTCTGGTGTTCGTTGCATCGTTTGCGCTGTGTGTGCAGGCCGAAGAAACGAAACTGCTCGGCGTGTTCATGCCCAGTGCGGACCATGGCTTTACCGCCGAATCCATCGAACAGGCCAAGGGTGCGCTTGAACTCACTCGTGAATCACACGCAGATTTCGACTATGTGCTCTACAACACCGCCGAGGCTTCTGAGCAGATGAGCCAGATTATGACGGCGCTGGACATGTACGAATTTGACGTCATCATGCTCTGGCCCATCGATGGCGCGCCCTTGTACAATGCTGCCAGCATGATCGTGGAACGTGAGATTCCGCTGGTTGTGTACGATCGCATGATTCCAGATCTCGAAGCTACCGCTGAAATGACCGGCGACCAGATCGCCGTGGGCACTGGCGCTGCGAATTACATTAAGAATTACTTTGCAGATCGCATTGCCGCGGGCGAAACCATCTACGGCCTGGAATTCCAGGGCGACACCTCCCAGGCAGCCGTTGAAAGAACGGAAAGCTTCATGGACAACAAGGGCGACAATGTCGAAGTTGTGCAGTCTTTCCTGACGATGTGGTCTCGCGAAACCGGCTACAACGATATGACCGACTGGTTGAGCAATACCCCCAAGGAGGATATTGAAAAGGTCTCCTTCATCTACACCCACGATGACGAACCGACGCTGGGCATCCTGGATGCGATCGCGCAGTATCAGGGCGATGCGGAATTGAACATCGAAGTGCTGATTGGCGTTGGCGGCATGAAGGACGTGCTGGATGCCATGCAGCCCAGCCTGGACAACTACGGCATTCACCTGATGACCAACACCTATGCGCCGGGCATGATCCGTCAGTGCGTGGATCTGACGGTCGGCATCATGTATGGTTCTGGCGAAACCGGCATGCACCTGGTTCCTGTGGAGCAGATCGATCTGGAGAATGAAGCAGAATATCGCCAAAGCGACGAATACAAGTTCCGCTATCCGGACGCTGAATAATTCAGGTAAATATCAGGCGGCGGCTTGACGCACGGGCGGCCGGGGCGCGGAAGTGCTTTCCGCGCTGCGGTCACCCACAGTTCAAACGCTTCCATTCCTAATATAAGGGAAAAGAGGATTGCCATGTATCTGGAAATGCGAGACATAAGCATGCGGTTTGGCCAGTCGCTGGCGCTGGACAATGTGAACTTCAGCGTGGGGAAGGGCGAAATCCATGGCCTGATGGGCGAAAACGGCGCGGGCAAAAGTACACTGATGAATATTCTGGGCGGCGTATACGTTCCGACCGCCGGTAGTGTGATTTTTGACGGCGAAGATATTACCGGATTGAACGAACGCAAGGCCGCGCAATGCGGCATCCGCTTCATTCATCAGGAACTGAACCTGATAAACGATTTGAAGGTATACGAGAATCTGTTCCTTGGCGATGAGCTCACTACATCGCTAGGGTTGACGGATAGGAAGGCCATGCGCCGCCGCGCGGCGGAAGCGCTGCGCAGGGTACATCTGGAGGATCTGAGCCCTGACTGTGTGGTGGGCCGGCTGGATACCTCACAGAAGCAGCTGATTGAAATTGCCAGAGCGCTCCTGTATGACGCAAAGATGATCATCATGGATGAGCCTACGACGGCGTTGAGCGAGCAAGAGATCAGCAATCTGTTTGAAATTATGCGACAGCTCAAGTGCGAAGGCGTAAGCATGATTTATATTTCGCACAAGATGCCCGAGCTTTTTGAAATATGCGACCGTTACACCGTGCTGCGCGACGGCAAATTCATCGCCAGCGGCAATTTTGCGGATATCGATGAAAAACAGGCTACGGCGATGCTCGTAGGTCAGCATGTGTCGGATGTGATTGAGAAGGAATCCAATGTTGGCGATGTGATTCTTCGCGCGGAAAACATTTCATGTGGAGGCTACTTCAGCAACGTATCCTTTGAATTGCATCGCGGTGAAGTGCTGGTGTTTTCTGGGCTTCAGGGCGACGGGCGCGGCGAGCTCGCCGAGGCGCTGTTTGGTGTGCGCAAGCTGACCGGTGGCAGGGTCTATCTGGAAGACAAACCTGTGCGCTACAAGTCCATTTCGCAGGTGATGCGTTCGGGTATTGGCATGGTGCAGCGCAACCGCAAGGAACGTTCGATTATTCGCAATATGAATCTGCTGGACAACATGCACATTGCGGATTACGTCTATTCCAGGCGCGACTATATCATTCGGCACAGGAAACAGTTAGATGACTATCAGAAGAATCGGCAGCAACTTGCCATAAAGGCGGCTTCGCCCAAACTGGAGATTACGGCGCTGTCTGGCGGCAACCAGCAAAAGGTCATCATTAGCCGCTGGCTGGAGTTGAAATCAAAGGTATATATCTTTGATAATCCTACCCAGGGCATTGACGTGGGCGCAAAGTTCGAAATCTACAAGCTGATCAATCAGCTGGCGAGCCAGGGGGTGAGCATGATCGTGTTCACTTCTGAATATCCCGAAATTGTGAAAATTGCCGATCGCTGCGCCGTGATGTATATGGGCAGGATTGCGAGGATATTTGAACGTGATGAATTTGACGAGGCCAACATGATGCACTATGCCACGGGCTCGGGCGGAAAGGCGGAATAATTCAATGAAAGATAATGGTGTAAAGCGGATACTCAAGCGCCTACTGAGCGATTACAGCTTTGTGTTCTCATTTCTGATTCTGGCGATCATCGCCCTGTATTTCAACCCCAAGTTTTTAAGGTACACCAATCTGATGACGTTGCTGTCCAATTCAGCCATCACGGGCATTATCGCCTGTGGCATGACCATGGTTATTATTTCCGGTCAGATCGATCTGTCTGTCGGCTCAGCGGTATCGCTGACAGCTGGTCTGGGTGTGTTGATTCTCAACCAGACAGGCAGTATCTTTCTGATGTTGATGTTCTGCCTGATATTCGGTATGCTGCTGGGCGCAGTTAATGGCGCGCTGGTGGCCTATATGAAGCTGGCGGCCTTTATTGCTACGTTGGCTACGCAGTGTATCTACCGCTCGGTCATTACGCAGATTGGCCAGGGTGGTCCTTTTACCGTAGGCAGGGAAGTGTTGCGCCCTTACAGCGCCATTGCCACGGGCAAACTCTTTGGCGTGGTGCCGCACCTTCCACTGTTTTTCATCGCCGTCGCGCTGATTACGGGCTTTCTGCTGCGGCGCACTAAGACCGGCCGCTATATCTATGCCGTGGGTTCCAATGAGCATGCCGCGAGCCTGGCCGGCGTAAAGACACGCAGAGTCAAGATGTTCGTGTTTGCCTTTGTGGGTCTGCTTTCGGGGTTGTCCTCGTTCCTGCTGGCCTCACGCATGTCCTCTGTAACGGCGTCGAATGCCGGCTCCGGCTACGAATTGGACGCCATCGCGGCGGTCGCCATTGGCGGCACTTCCATGAACGGCGGCCGTGGCCGCGTGATCGGCACCTTTCTGGGCGCGGTCATGATGCAGATCATTTCTACGATCCTGATCGCCGCCAAGATTGATCCCTTCCTGACTGGGCTGGTGAAGGGCGTTATCATCATTGTGGCCGTAGCATTCCAGGGCGCGAACACCAGCGCCGATAATTAAGATGGCGCTGTAGAATATACGGATACCTATAAAATGAAAGGACGAAAAGACGATGGAGAACATGAGCTTGGGTATTTTTACCCCCGAGGTCGCCGCGGCAACGCCTGCGGAGCTGTTTGAAAAAATCAAAAACTACGGATTTACACAGGTGCAGTTTGATTTTCTGTCCGTGTTGGGCGAAGAAGTGCCTGCCGATATTCCGGATGCGCTGCTGGCCGAATGCCGTGCGCAGGCGGATAAAAACGGCGTAAAAGTCACCGTGGTAAATGGCACCTACAACATGGCACATCCGGACGCCGCCGTGCGTGAAGAGGGCGCGCGCCGCTTCGGCGGTATCTGCCGTGCCGCGCAGTTCCTGGGCGGAAGTATCGTATCCCTGTGTACGGGAACGCGTACCCGCGAATGTATGTGGGTTCCGCATCCGAATAACAACGACGAGGACGCCTGGCGCGATATGCTCGTAAGTGTTGAAAAGGCGTTGGCGGATGCTGAAAAGTATGATGTGGTACTCGGCCTTGAAACGGAGGCCTCTAATGTGTGCAATTCTCCTGAAAAGGTACTTCGCCTGATTAAGGAAATGCAGTCGCCGCGGCTGCGCGTCATCATGGACTGCGCAAATCTGTTTTCCGTTGGCAATGCATACAAGTCCAATGTTCGCGATGTGATCCGTCATGGTTTTGATCTGCTGGGCGAATATGTGGTTATTGCACACGGCAAGGACATTAAGGAAAGCGATGGCATTAGTTTCACTTATACCGGCAACGGTATTGTAGATTTTCCCTTCTTCCTTGACGAACTGGATAAGATTAATTATCACGATGGCATGATTATCCACGGCACCAAGCACGAAGATGAGATTCCGAAATCCGTAGACTATCTGCGTCGCCTGGAGAATAAGAGAAACGGAGGAAAATAATGTATACTGTATTTGATGCGAGCGAAGCTTTTTATAAAGTGAAAATCAGCGTACAGGAACTCGTGCCGCTGCTGGTGAAGCATGGCATTGGCGGCATCAATCCACCTGCTGAGCTGCTTGAGAACCCGAAGGCGGCGCGTGAGGCCGCGAAGTGCGTTCATGACGCCGGACTTGAATGGGGGCTGTTGCCCACACCGGTGGATTTTCTGGCCTTCAACGTGGATGATGAAATGTTCGACGCGGGTATTGAAAAGCTGAAAATCTGGGCGGAAACCGGTGAAAAAATGGGTGTGAAGTATTCCTACAACCACATCTTCTCCGGTAGCAATGAGCGCGATTACGAAGCCAACTTCGAATGGCATCGCATTCGTATCGGCCAGATTCAGCGCGTCATGAAGGATCACGGCATTCTTTACGGCAACGAATTCCTCGGACCGTGGGATCTGCGCAATTCCTTTAAATATCCCTTTATACACACCATTTCCGGTCAGCGCGCGCTGGCGGATACCATTGATCCTGAGTTGGGCTTCCTGTTTGATACCTTCCATTGGTTCACCGGAAGCGGCGCTGAAATGGACGATTTGTATTATGCCTCTCGCCATGTGGACCGCATGGTATGCTTCCACATCAACGATGGCATTGCGGGTAAGGGCCCGAAGGAGCAACTTGATTTGACGCGAGCTATGCCCATGACCACCGGTGTCATTGACGCGGTAACGCCGTGGAAGCTTTTTGAGAAGTGCGGCTATACCGGCCCGGTGATCAGCGAGCCGATTAATCCCATCTACAATGATTTCCGCAAAATGCCTGCCGAAGAAGTGGTGAAGGTCATTGCCGAGGGCTATAATCGTATGAAAGCGCTGGCGGCGCAGAGGTAAATGCCATGAAGACAATTGTTTGCTACGGTGATTCGAATACCTGGGGTTTCATGCCTAAACGCGACATGCCTTCGGATTGGTCGGTGAATCGTTTTGCGCCGGACGTGCGCTGGACGGGCGTGCTTCAGCGCGAACTCGGGGCGCAATTTCGCGTGGAGGAAGAGGGACTGAATGGCCGAACCACCTTTGTGGACGATCCGCAGGATGTGCACCGAAATGGCTTGAAGTATATCGATACCTGTATGCTAACCAAAATGCCCGTGGATATGGTGGTGCTAATGCTCGGCACGAACGATTTGAAGGGCTTTCTGGGGCTGACGCCGCTGCTGATTGCGCGCGGCGTACAGAGCATTGCAGAGCGCATCCAAAAGGGTGGCTACGGCATGCGCGGCGCGGCGCCGGAGATATTGATTGTTGCACCGCCTGCCCTGGGCAAGGGAATTATGAATGCCTGGCCCGGCGAAGAATTCGAACAGCAATCCATTGAAAAGTGCGCGGCTTTGCCGCAACAGTATGCAAAAGTCGCTGCGGCATGCGGCGCGCGCTTTCTGGATGCTTCCGCTTTTATTACTGCGGATGATGCAGATTGCGTTCACATAAATGAAGCTGGTCACGCAGCGCTCGGTAGGCGCGTAGCGGAAATTGTGCGCGATATATTTAAATAGAATTAGCTGCGGCGCTCTGTAAGAAGCGCCGCAGCTCAGCTTGTCAAAAAAGGTTTTGACAAGCCTGTGGACGGGGAAGCAAGCTCCCCCGCCACTGCCACCCTCACCAGTTTTTGCTGAAATCCTTCAGATTTCCGGGCGCA
>CAKUDW010000015.1 GCA_934645275.1 uncultured Clostridia bacterium | reverse complement strand
CTTGCGCACCACGTCCATCATATTCACGGCGATGACCACCGGAATGCCCAGCTCGGTCAGCTGAGTGGTCAGATACAGGTTGCGCTCCAGGTTCGTGCCGTCGATGATGTTCAGAATGGCGTCCGGACGTTCGCCGATCAGATAGTTACGGGAAACGACCTCTTCAAGCGTGTAAGGCGAAAGGGAATAGATGCCCGGAAGGTCCATGATGACGACGCCGTCATGCTTCCTCAGGTGGCCTTCCTTCTTTTCTACAGTAACGCCCGGCCAGTTGCCGACAAACTGATTGGAGCCGGTGAGCGCGTTGAACAGCGTGGTTTTGCCGCAGTTCGGGTTGCCCGCCAGCGCGATCTTAATGGTTGCCATTGCTTATACCCTCCTGTTGATATCAACTGCCCCTGTGTATCGGGGCCTTGCGGATGCTGAAATTAAGTGAATTCCCTGTTATTGAACCTCGATCAGCTCGGCGTCGCCGCGGCGCACGCTCAGCTCGTAGCCGCGCACCGTCAGCTCCATCGGGTCGCCCAGCGGCGCAACCTTGCGCACGTAAACTTCCGTGCCCTTGGTCAGGCCCATGTCCATAATTCTGCGCTTCAGCGCGCCTTCGCCGTGCAGCTTCACGATGACCGCGCGCTCGCCGACCTTGATGTCCTTCAGCGTTCTCATTCCTCTTCCTCCTTAGATCATGATTCGCATTGCCATGGTCTTGTCCAGCGCCACACGGCTTTCCTTTACGTTCAGAATCAGGTTGCCGCCAAGCTCGCTCACGACCCTGATCTCCGCACCGACCACGAAGCCCATTTCCGCCAGGTGCTGGCGAACCTCATCCCGGCCCGTGATCTTTTTGATGATGTTCGTTTCTCCCACTCTTGCCATTCCCAACGGCATCATAGTAGCGCTCCCCCTCCAATTAGACTATACTAACTCACGGGTTTTATAATAGTTAACGGTGTCTAACCCGTCAACCGCGACATAGTTTAGCATCTCTAACCCGATTCGTCAAGACCCCAAAGCGCATTTTTCATGTTAAATGTATCTAACAGAAGTTTGAGTGCTCTAACATTGGAAAACTTGCCGCAAATTGTCGAAATGCCCGATTTCAATCCCTCGAAAAAAAATTTTTTAAAAGTACTTGACAGCACTGGAGGAATCTGCTATGATGTCAGCGTGGTTAGAGACTTTTAACCTCAGTGCTCCCGCAGCGGAGCATTTTAAAGGCACAACAGTTAGATGTATTTAACCAGAAAGGATGTGCGCGCATGTCTGGCCGTTTTGAAGAAAACCTGATCCGGCACTGCGCCGCAACGCTGGCGGGCCACAAATGCGGCAGCCTGTTTTCCTACCGGCCGTCGCCGGGCGAGGATACGGCGACGCACATTGCCGAAATTGACGCGCTGCTCTCGAACAAGGGACTGCGGGCACGGCTGTTGAAGCGCTGCCCCCACGGCGATCTGGTATATCTTTACCGCCCTGCCATGCTGGAAGCGCGGCTGCACGAGCCGGACGTCGCCCACTTTCTGGAAAAGCTCGGCTATGGCGGCCTGTCCGCAGCGGCATGCCTGACGGCGCTTGCCGGACGCATTCACTGCGGCGAATTTCCGCATGAAATCGGCGTGTTCCTGGATTATCCGCTGGCCGACGTCATCGGCTTCATCGAAAACGGCGGCTGCAATTCGCGTTGTTCGGGCTGCTGGAAGGCCTATTCCAACGAGGCCGACGCGCAGAAGCGCTTCACGCTGTATCGCAAGTGCCGGGATGTATATCTGAACTGTTACCGCCGTGGCTTCGGCGTCACGCGGCTCGCCGTAGCCGCCTGACATACAAAAGATCCATTCCATATAATAGTAGGAGGTTCCCGTTATGAACAAGATTTGCGTTGTCTACTGGAGCGGCACTGGCAATACCCAGGCCATGGCCGAGGCCGTCGCCCGCGGGGCGAACGCCGAGCTGATTTCTTGCGAGGATTTCGACGCGCACAGCCTGAATGAATACAGCGCCGTGGCTTTCGGCTGCCCGGCGATGGGCGCCGAAGTACTTGAAGAAGAAGTGTTCGAGCCCGTATTCGACGCCTGCAAACCTCTGCTGAAGGGCATGCGCGTGGCGCTGTTCGGTTCCTACGGCTGGGGCGACGGCGAATGGATGCGCAATTGGGAAGACGATTGCCGCGCCGCAGGTGCAGAGCTCGTCTGCGACAGCGTCATTTGCCAGGAAACGCCGGATGACGAAGCCATCGCCGCCTGCGAAAAGCTGGGCGAAGCGCTGAAATAAGCGAACAGGAAAGAAACAAGCAGGGGGGGCGAACAGCATGGGACGCAGAATCAAGGGCAAGCTGCTCAATCTGAGCGTGATGGGTCTGCTTCTGCTGCTGATCGCCGTGGTCGCGGCGCTGAAATAGCTCCGTTCAAATAAATAACAGCAAATCCGGTGGCGAAATTTCCCGGGTAAAAATACTCCAAATGCTTCCAGATGAAAGAATAACCCGGTGAAAACAACTAATGAATGATCTCCCTCGACAGTCATCAAAATCTCCAGACGCCGTTATCGTGTATATCATGCTTCCATACGCGGTCGCCGGGAAAATTTCGCCGCTGTTTGCCATTCGCCGGTTTCACATGACCGGCGAATGTTTTTAAAGAACGAGAATTGCCGGCTGCTCCAGCAAAGAAGACGCCGGCAATTCTTTGAGGCCAGGAATCAGCAAGGCCGGAAATGCACCCGGCCCCTGCCGTGTGACGCTCCGGCAGCGCCGCCGGCATTTCTCAATTTTCCCCTTGACAACACAGCCGGGCAGTCTTATAATCTGTTTGGTTAGAACTATCTAACCAAATTCACTGCTCGAAGGGAGCTGAATCCATTATGTATGAAACCACGCTTAAAATCGACGGCATGATGTGCGGCATGTGTGAATCCCACATCAACGATGCAATCCGCGCCGCGTTCAAAGTCAAGAAGGTGTCCTCCTCGCACGCGAAGGGCACGACGGTTATCCTCAGCCCGGAAGCGCTGGATGAGGCGAAGCTGCGCCAGGTAATCGAAGCCACGGGATACCAGCTGCTCGACGTGCGCAGCACTGTGCGCGCCGAGAAGAAGGGCGGCCTGTTCGGCCTGTTTCACAAATAAGGCAAACTTCCGATTCCTGAACGGTTTTTTTCGCGCCATACTTGATTTTGCCATCCCGCTGTGTTAATCTTATATTGGAAGAAGGTGACTTAATGCGGATTCTCGAATCCTCCGAAGACTATCTTGAGGCCATGCTGATGATGAAGGAACAGCACGGCTACATTCGCTCAATCGACATCGCCGCGGAACTCGGCGTTACCAAGCCCAGCGTCAGCTATGCCACAAAGCGCCTGCGTGAAAACGGCTACATCGTCATGGACAAGGAGGGCCTGATCACGCTGACGGACGCCGGTATGAAAATTGCCAGCCAAATCTATGAGCGCCATAAAACGCTGACGCGCTTTTTCATGTATCTTGGCGTAGATGAAGCTACGGCGCGCGAGGACGCCTGCAAGGTGGAACACGACCTGAGCGACGCCACCTATCAGGCCATGAAGCGTCATGCCGAGGCAAACATCCGGCGCAATAGCGAGCTTTCGTCTGAAGAGGTATAATTCAGGCAGTTCAAAGGCCGCGCGGTTTCCGCTATTGGAAACCGCGCGGCCTGCCTTTATGTTTCTATATTAATCATGCGCCGTTAAATGAAACGGCATGTCTGCGGATAAATTGTCAGCCTGCCAGGCGCATTGCATCGGCCAGGTCGGCAGGCGCGCCGTGGGCACAGCGGCGGATTTCATGCATCATGTTTTCGCGGGAAGCTTCGATGAAGTCGTAGCCGCTCTCACGAGCCAGCTTTTTCAGCCGGGCGTTGATTTCGGCCGCGGCGGGCGCATCGCTCGTCAGCGCCACGATAAACACGCGCGCGCTGCACTTCTGAGCAAAGCTGTACAACAGCCAGCGATACTGATCGACAAAGTGATCCAGATTCAGCGCGGCATCCTGCGCGTCCTCATCGCCAATATTCAAGAACACGCGCTCCGGCGCGAGCTCTGCCACACACTCGTTAATGGCAGTCGGCGCGTCGTCGATCCGCAGGTGGTCGATGCTTCGGTTATACACCGGCGTTTCCGGGCCAATGTGCTCAATCAGATCGCCTAGCGGCAGCTTGCCGAAATACTCGCCGCCGAAGAGTACCACGCCATGGCCTACGGCCTGTTCATTCAGCTTTTCATAGTTTTCAACCGCCTGCTTCGTAGCGCTGTCGGCGATACCCTCCACATGCTCGATGCGCGCCATGCGTTCCGCTTCCATGCGCGCAGCGGCGCGATGGTCGCTGTTCAAGTTCACAAAATAAATCACCAGATTGGCCGACACGACCAGCAGATTGAAGATATACACCAGCAGCACATAATTGATCGTGTGCGAATAAATTTTAGCCGCGATGCCCGCAATATAGCCCACCATAATCAGCAAAATGAACTGCATGCTCATGCCCTTGGCGCTGTGCGCGCGGATATTTTTGAACACGGCAATCGGCCAGGAGCAGCCGAAGCAGAGCAGCATCGTCGCTTCGAGAATCTGAGTCATCGTATCTTCACTCCCATTTTTGAATAAGAACCGGTAAAACCGAATCCTCTTTTCGCTTTCAGGGATGATTATAGCATTGACAATCCATCTCGTCCAATATAGAATTAGGATAAAATCCATCTCCAAAACAGATTGATCGGAGGAAGGGCATGGAACTGAATCAGCTTCGCTACTTTCTGGAGGTCGCCCAGAGCCAGCACATGACGCGCAGCGCCGAACAGCTGCACATCGCGCAGTCGGCGCTCAGCCGGGCCATACACAATCTGGAATCGGAGCTCGGCGTGCCGTTGTTTTCGCAGCGCGGCCGCAACATCGTGCTCACCGAGTGCGGCAAGTACTTTCTGGAAAAGCTAAAGCCCATTCTGAACCAAATCGACGCGCTGCCCGAGCAGATGCAGACCATGGCGCGCCTCGAAAACGACACGATACACTTAAACGTATTGGCGGCCTCCGTGCTGATTACGGAGGCCGTGATCGAATATGAAAAGGAGCATCCGCCGCTGAATTTTCAGCTGATGCAGAACCCGGAAAGCGAGCTGTACGATATCTGCGTCACCACGCGGCTGCTGTATCGCGTGCCCGAAGGCGGCAGCGCAGAGCAGTTCATGTATCCGGAGCAAATTTATCTGGCCGTACCCGCCTCTCACCCGCTGGCAGGGCGCAGCCAAATCGACCTTGCCGAGGTCGCCGACGAGGGTTTCATTGTGCTCACGGGCGCGCACCACATGCGCTGGATCTGCGACCAGTTCTGTCACCATGCAGGCTTTACGCCGCGCGTGATCTTCGAAAGCGACAATTCCGCTGCCGTGCGCAACGCCATCGCCGCCAATCTGGGCGTAGGTTTCTGGCCGCAGTTTTCCTGGGGACGGCTGGAAAGCGCACGCGTGAAGCTGCTGGAAATCCGCGAACCCATTTGTCAGCGCGAAATTATATTCGATATGAAGCACAACAAGGCCGATTCCGCCGCCGTGCAGCGCTTCTTCAATTTTCTCAGGCGCTACTGCGGCGAAGCGCAGGCACACATCCGCCGCTGAGCGCGCAGAAAATCAATCCATGCCCGGATGCGTGCGCAGCGCGGCGTCCGTGCGGAAACTCCTGCGCAGCATCAGCGTCTGGAACGCGGTCATCAGCAGCCAGCCCGCACCAGTGGCCAGCGCCACGGCGCGCAGCCCCAGCTGCGACGCCCACAGATACGAGAGCGCCGCGCGCAGGGCGATGTGCATCGTGGTGGCCGCCAGCGGCGTATACACATGGCCCACGCCCCTGAAATAGCCCACGAACGAATTGCCCGTGAAGCACATGATGTAGAACAGCGCCACCTGCTGGAGATACTCTATGCCGTAGCGAACGGCCGTCTCCTCGGCGGAATCCAGGAAAATCAACACGCCCGGCCGCGCCGTGATATACATCAGCACGCTCAGCGCCACGCCCATGCCCACGCCCAGCAGCATGCCCTGCTTCAGGCCGTCGCGCACGCGTTCGCGCTTGCCCGCGCCGTAATTTTGCGAAATGAACACGGAAAGCGCCTGCCCGACGCTGGTGCCAAACGAATTTGTAAAGCCCTCGATGCGCGATGTGGCCGTATAGGCGGCGATGCCCGCCGTGCCCAGCGTGTTCACCGCGCCCTGCACGAAGATCTTCCCGATATACAGGCTCGACTGATGCAGTGCTGAACTGAAACCGAACTCCAGCGTGCGGCGCACCATGCTCTTTTCAAAGCCGATATCGTAGCGCGAACAGATCAGGTCGCGGTCACGCCGGAATATGTAAATCAGGCAGCAGATTGCGCTCAGCACCTGGCTGAGCACCGTTGCCCATGCCGCGCCCGCAATGCCCATGCCAAGCCGCGCCACGAACAGATAGTCCACCGCCGCGTTCACCGACACTGCCACCAGCAGAAAGAACGTAGCCGCGCGCGTGTCGCCAATGGCGCGCAGCATGCTGGAAAACAGATTATAGAAGTAGGTAGCCAACATGCCGCCCACAATAACCCGCAGATAGGCCTCGATATAGGGGATCAGCGCCTCCGGCGACTGAATCAGGCGCAGCACGGGACGCATCAGCCCCATGAACAGCGCGCTCAGCGCCAGCGTGATGCCCGCACCCAGGCTCAGCGATACGAACACCTCGCGCCGAAACGCGCCGCGATCCCCGCGGCCGTAAATCTGCGCCAGCAGCACCGATATGCCCGTGCAAAAGCCGGTCAGCACGAATATGAACAGGTTCATGATCGTACCGGCAATGCCTGCCGCCGAAAACGCGTCCGTGCCCAGATAGCGGCCGATCACCAGCGAGTCCACCGTGTTGTACAGCTGTTGAAGCACGTTGCCGATCAACAGCGGTATGGCCAGCTGCGTCAGCTGACGGCGAATATTCCCTTCCAGAAGCGTCCCCTTCATTTACCATCACCCAAAGCTCATTCTATCAGCCTGCACGCCCCGGCGCAACGCCGTTCTTGCGTCTCTTGTGTTATATATGTAAATTTCGCTTCGACGCTGGAAAGCTTGGCGCGATATGTGCTATAATTTCACCATAACTAACTGCAAGGGAGATCGCCGCAATCATGAAAATTTCCAAGCGCGACGCGCTGATGTGGCTTCAATTTTTCGCCGCTTTGCCCGAGGAACAGGAGCTTTCACCCCGCCAGCTGGAGCTCGGCCTGAGCGCGCTGACACAAATTGAAACCGCGCTCGAGGCGCGTGACGCGCAGCTGCGCGCCGAAATCCCGAACCTGAAATCGCTGAACGGGCGCACCTTCTACGTCGGCCCCGACGATAAGTTTCCTCGCGGCTGCCGTTCCTGTCTGCTGGGCACGGGGCTGAGCGCCATCCGCAAGACCAACAAGTGCAACATCGAGTGCCGCTTCTGCTATAACTATGGCGAGCTCGACTGTCAGCCGCCTGTGGGCGAAGGCATGTGGGATATCGGCGGCACGCGCTTCTATGAGCGCGATATCGACCTGCTGCTGGATATGCCCAACCGCCCCACCGGCGTGGCCTACGTGTATCTGGAGCCGTTCATGGAAATCGAAAAGTATTACGGCGTAATCGCGCGCTTCCATGCCGCCGGCATCCATCAGCACATGTACACCAACGGTACGCTCTGTACGCAGGAAAACCTGCGCGCGCTGGGCTCAGCAGGTCTCGACGAGCTGCGCTTCAATCTGGGCGCGACCGCCTGCGCCGATAAGGTGATTGCCAACATCGCCGCCGCCCGCCGCTACATTCCCCGCGTAGGTATTGAAACGCCGATGACGCCTGAATTCTTCGAGCGTTTCCTTGAAAAGAAGGATATTATTCTGGGTACCGGGCTGGACTTCATCAATTGCGCCGAGCTGCACCTGAATCCCAACAACATCGGCAACTATGCGGGCGAACCGATGTATATGTGCCGCCAGGGCTACGTTTCACCCACCTGGAGCCACGCGCTCACGCTGAAATTCATGCGCACCGCCGCCCAGGAAGGCTGGCCCTGCGCTGTTCACGACTGCTGCAACCGCACTAAGTTTGCCCGCGATTTGAATCTGCGCGCACGCGAAGGCGGCTGGTTTGGCGCAAGCAGCTATGGCCGCGAATTTGACGGCATCCCCTGGGAATGTTTTCTGCCCACATTGGAGGACGAAAGCTTCGCCTTCATCGAGGAAGAACCCCTGCCCGAGGGCTACCGTCCAGGCGATTTCATCTTTTAATGCGCCCATATGCATAAATATGTCCGGAGAAGCGACGCTTCTCCGGACATGCTTTCTCTATTCCTCGAAACGAATCGTAAATTCTGAACCGCTGCCAGGTACGCTCGTCACGCCGATGGTACCACCGTGCTGCGCGACGATTTGCTGCGCCATTGGCAGGCCAAGCCCCGTGCCGCCCCCTTGGGCGGCCGTAGAGCGCACGCGATAGAAGCGCCGCCATATCTTCTCGCAGTCATCCTCAGAAATACCGCATCCATCGTCGCGCACGCGAAGGACCGTACCGCCGTGTTCGCGCCCGGCCGATACCCACACATGGCCGCCCTCGCGCCCATATTCAATGGCGTTCTGCATCAGGTTGAACAGCGCGCGCATCATCAGTATTTCATCGCAGTTCAAAATCAGGTTCGGCTGACAGGCGACCTGAATGCCGATTTGCCGCTGCGCTGCCAGCGGTTCGAGCTGCTCGGCGATGCTTTCAATCATTTCCGAAATGTTGATCGGTTCGCGTTCGAGCTGCTGCCGCCGCGCGTCCATGCGGGAGAGCGCCAGCATCTGCGAAATCATATCCGAAGCGCGCGTACTGCATTCCAGTATTACCTGCAACGAGTTTTCGCGTTCCTCTGGCGAGCAATCCGGCGAAAGCGCATATTCGCTCTGCGCGCGAATCACGCTCATGGGCGTGCGCAGCTCGTGGGAAGCGTCTGAAATGAAGCGCTTTTCATTTTCCACGGATCGTTCCAGCCTCGCCAGCATTTCATTGAACGTAGAAACCAGCCGATCGACCTCGCGCTGAGCGCCGCTGACGTCGATGCGCCGCTTCAAATCGCTGCTGTTGGAAATACTGCGCGCCGTGGCAATCATTTCATCCATCGGCCGGAAGATATAGCGCGTCATCATGAAGCCGCCGACGAACACCGCCGCCAGCATCAGCGGAATCGACAATAGCATCACCAGCCGCAGCATGTCTCCCATGCGCTCGGCCACTGCCGAAGAGGCGTAGCAACGAATCCACAGCTGACGTCCATCCGCCAGCGTTACGGGCTGATCCAGCAGATACCAGCTCGCATCCGATTTCTGGCTCTCGCGGATGCGCAGCACCTCCTCCTTGGGCTTGGCCGCGAATTTGCGCTTACCAATGAGCAGCTCCCCGTTTTCATCCAGCACAGTGACGTGTACGTTGTCGTCGATTTGCGTGTCCAACTCGATTTCGCCGTTCGCGCCCAGATGAATGTCCCGGCTCGCGCTCGCGGCCACTTCCGTCAGGCGGCGATAATAGTAATCCTTGGATTGCAGGTACTGCGTCCACAGCAACAGCGCCGTCAACAACCCCAGTACCAGCAATATCAGCAACCCGTACCAGAGCATAATGCGCGCCCGTATGGACGGCTTTTGGCGCCCGCTCATGCCCTGCCCCTCAATATGTAGCCCACGCTGCGCACCGTGTGAATCAGCTTCGGCTCAAAGCCATCGTCCACCTTGCGGCGCAGGTTGCGGATATACACATCTACAATATTGGAATTGCCCATGTACTCACAATTCCAGATATACTGCTCGATTTGCGCCCGCGTCAGTACCACGCCTGCATTGCGCATCAGATATTCCAGCACGGAAAACTCCCGATGACTCAGCGCAATTTCGCGCCCGCCGCGCGTCACGCTGCGGTTGCGCATATCCAGCTTCAAATCTTCCACCCGGCACACCATGTCCGCCGGCGCGCCCTGCCCGCGCGTCAACGCGCGGATACGGGCCGAAAGCTCCTCAAAGGCGAACGGCTTGGTCAGGTAATCGTTCGCACCCGCATCCAGCCCCGCCACGCGATCTTCAATGGCGTCGCGCGCAGTCAGAAACAGCAGCGGCGTATTGTCGCCTGCGGCGCGCAGCGCGCGCACAAAGGCCAACCCGTCCATGCCGGGCATCATCACATCCAGCACCATGGCGTCGTAACCGCCGCGCTGCGCCGCATTCCACGCGGCGGAGCCATTCAAATGCGCATCCACCTCGTAGCCCTCCAGCCGCAATCGCCGCGCTACCACCCGGTTTAGATTCATGTCGTCCTCCGCAAGCAATATGCGCATGCCACCTTCCCCACCTTTCCATATTTCATTATACATACTATCATGAAAATTAGATGAAAAAAAAGCGGCGCACATTTCCATAATTTATTAACACTAGTCCCGCCTGCTTTCATTTACATTTCAGAGTTAAACATTACAATAAGATTGCAAACCTGTGAACTAGAGGTGTAACTCCCATGGCTTTCAAATCACCCTCCGCAAAGAAGCGCCGCCTGGCCCGGCGCATCGCCACGCTGCCGCTGAAAATTCTCGCCGTACTGCTAATATTCATCATCTGCTGCGGTGCGGTCACGCTGTGCGTTTCCGCCGCCATCGTGGCGGTAGACGTCGCACAGACCGAAGGCGGCCCATATTTCACCACGTTCAGGGAGCGCGTTGTCGATCTGGCCAAGCGCGTCGTGCATCGCACGCGGGCCGGCGTAAGCGACGAGCGCGCCTATCTCGCCGAACAGCTTGAAGTGCTGACGCAGCGCCAGCTCGAAACCGACCGGCAGCTGCTGGCGGAGCTGGACAGCGGTGCCTATGACTTTGATCATCCGCTGTCAGTGGTCAATCCTTACGGCATTTCGCCTTTTACCGCCGTGGTGCTGTTTGAAACGGCGCAGCCTGCACGCATTTCGCTGCGCGTGGCGGGCGACAGCCCGAAGGCCTGCGTAGAATATTCTTTCAGCGACTACAACACGCGCCATATGCTGCCCGTTTACGGCCTTTATGCCGCGCGGGAAAACGCCGTAACGCTCACCGCCGAATTTCAAGACGGCACGGCACGCGAAGCGCAGCTGTACATTCAGACCGACGCGCTGCCCGACGCGCTGCCCGACGAACGCGTGCGTGCCCAGGCCATTGATGAAAGCGCCGTTCAGCCGGGCTTCACTTTCACCAGTATGGGCAATCACGCCCTGCCCTGCAAGGCGGCGCTGGATATAAATGGCGATTTCCGCTGGTATCTGGACACGCAATCCGACCCGCTGCTGCGTTTTGCGGGCTACTGTACCGGTTATGGCGATAGCTGCTTTGTCAGCTGCGGCAACCGGAATTATGGTCCTGCGGTGATTCTGGAAATAAACTATCTGGGCAAGCTTCTCAACGCCTGGTATACGCCGTGGGGCGCACACCACGACATTGAAGTCACGCCCGATACGCTGTTGGTTACCGGCTCCACCGGCACAGATACCCCGCAGGCGTTCATCTATGAAATTGAGCGCGCAAGCGGCGAAATTCTCTGCCAGCTCGATTACGCCAATATTCTTCAACCTACCCGCGACCAGACGGCGGCTTATCCTGAAATCGACAATTTCTATTCTGTGAAAGACTGGTGCCACATCAACAGCGTGTGCGAATCGGGCAGGGATATCGTAATTTCCTCGCGCCATCAGTCCACCATTGCCTGCACCGACCGCGCGGGCAATATCAAATGGCTGCTGGCCGATCCAACGGGTTACTACGGGACCTTCCGGCAGTACCTGTTGACCCCGGTCGACAGCGACTTTGAGTACCCCATCACCCAACACGACGCCGAAATACTGCCCGATCAGGACGGCAACCCGGACACCGTGGATCTGCTGCTGTTCGACAACGGCGATTACGCGGAGGCCGCAAATTATACTGCATGTTCGCGCCTCGTGCAATATCGAATCGACGAAAGGGCAATGACGGTCGAGGAAATCTGGAACTGGGGCGGCGACAGACCCGAACTGTATTCCTATCGCCACGGCAGCGCGCAGCTGCTTAAAAACGGCAACCGTCTCGGTTCGTTTGAACCCTTTAATGAAAAGCGCAACAACCGCTGGGCCTATGGCGCGGAGGTGGACGAAAGCGGCGCAACCGTGTGGGAATGCTGGCGCGAGAGCCTGAGCACGCACGATTACAGCGAATACCGGCTGGAGCGGCGCGACATTTATACCGACGCCGCCAACAATCTTGGGCTCGGTACGGAAGCGAAACTGTTCGGAATTGACGAAGGAGGCAGGTAAACCATGAAGAGAATTATCGCCGCACTGCTGCTGGCGGCGCTGCTGCCGGTGCTGTGCGCTTGCGGTCGCGGGCAGGAAAGCGTGTCGGATCAATCCGCCTTCACCTGGCAGATTCAGCTGCTCGGCCACGAGGTTAAAGGCGCGCTCCACACCGACGCAGGCGTACCGCAATACGACGGTGCAGTGCTTGACGTCGCCTACGACAACACGCCGTCCGAGGGCTGCACATTTCTGATACTGACACTGGATATTCAAAAGAGCCGCACGGGCGGCGACAGTTTCGATTGGCAAAAGCTCGCCGTGCGCGACGCGGACGGCAACGCCTATCCGCGCATGGCGGACGACGCCTTCCTTTCTTCGCATACCTATAACCGCCTGCCCGGCACGGCGCTGCAAATCGGTGGCAGCCGCGGCAGCATCTGCTTTGAAATTCCGGAAAAAGCTGTAAAGGGTAAGCTGACGCTGGTATACGATGCGGGCGACGAGGGTGAAAATACCCTGCCAATTCAATAATTCAAGCATGAAACGGAGGATGGAAACCATGAAGCGATGCCTGATTCTTCTACTGATTGCCGCCCTGCTCTGTCCCGCCGCCCTGGCGGAGGGCGAGCGCGCCGCGCTCGAAGTGACCGACTATCTGGCTGAACAGGCGCAGGTAGATCAGTACCTGCTGGCCGAGGCCGAGGCGGGCTACGATTTTGAAAGCCCAATGATAATCGTTAACCCCTACGGCCGCACACCGCTTTCAGCGCTGGCCATCTTCACCACAGAAAGCGAAACCGGCGGCAGCATCCGCGTGCGGGGCAAGGCTGCCGAGGATGACATCTGCGGCAGTTTTCCGGCGGCAAAGACGCACTTTGTGCCCATCTACGGCCTGTACGCGGGCGATACCACGACGGTAGAACTCACGTTGGACGACGGGCGCAGCACCGCGCTCCAGATACAGACCGAGCCGGTAAATTTCAATTATTACAGCCAGTTCAGCGCTCAGACTTACCGTGCCGAACTGTACGACCACAGCGCCATCAACATCTGCGCCTTCATCTGGGAGGGCTGTTACGCTGGTTTTGACAGCAAGGGCGACCTGCGCTGGCTCTACAAAAACACCGGCGCCTGCGGCCTGACGCGCCTGCAAAACGGGCGATTGCTGATCCCCTCCGGTCTCAGCTATGCCAACGACGACCGTACCGGCGTGCGCGAGACAGATATGTTGGGCAAGGTCTACAACGACTATGTGTGGGACGGCGGTCAGCATCATGACCTGATGCAGCTGCCGAACGGCAATTACCTGGTGCTGGCAAATACGCCGGGACTGAGCTCGATACTGGATTACCTGGTAGAGATTGAGCCGGAAAGCGGCGAACTTGTGTGGGAAATGGCGCTGGACACACTGGTGCAGCGCGACGACAGCGGTGCGTTCGGCAATGCCGAGCCGGACTGGAACCACAGCAACGCCGTCTGCTACGACGAGGCCAGCGACACGCTGATCGTATCCTGTCGCAACCAGGATGCGCTCTTTGGCATTCGCAAGTCCACGAAAGAGCTGGTATGGGTGCTGGGCGATCCTGCGGGCTGGACGGGTGTGGACGAAAACAAGTTCTTTACGCCCGTTGGCGATGATTTCAGCTGGCAATACGGCATGCACAACGTGAGCCTGCTGCCGGACGGCTCGCTGCTGCTATTCGATAATGGCTATGGTGGACGCTGCAAACCTGCGGGCAGCGGCGGCGCGCTCGGCGACGATGAGAATTACAGCCGCGCCGTGCGTTACAGGATCGATACCGAGAATATGACCATCGAGCAGCTCTGGGAGCACGGCCGCGCGCTCGGCGCGGAATACTACTGCTCGGTCATCAGCGGCGCGAGCTGCCTGGACCTGGAAAACGAAATCTATTTCATTACCTTTGGTTCGCGCAACCCGGATTTTGGCAGCGCGCCCTACACCAACAACGTCTACGGCACGGCGCTGCGCTACCTGCAGGGCGACGAACTGATTTGGGAAATGACGCTGCGCGGCGGCGTATACCGCACGCATCGCCTTGCGCTATATGCTGAAAATATAGATTACGACGTGCAGGCCATTGGCACGTGGCACGGCGATCTGGGCGTCACGCCGGAAATTGATGCCGGCCAGATTAACCCGAGCGGGGCGCAGCCGCTACCCGAGGGCGCAAAAGCCGGGCTATATCCTTTCGACGCGCTGTTCATCTCCGGCACATTCACCTTGCCCGACGAAGCGGCGCTTGAAAACGCAGCGGTAGTGTTGATTGACGGCGCAGGTATGCAGCGCGCCTATGATTTCAACGAGACGCACATTTCCCGCGACGGCGGCGTGCTGGTATTGCCTAAATCATGGGTCTCCACGCGCGGCCTGCCCGCCGGGGAATACGCCGTATATCTTGCGCTGGGCAATGAGATATACGATGCAGAGTGCAGCATAATATTATAGCGCGCATGTAAAAATTCACGCCGGGCTTGCATTTTGCCTGGTAAGCCCGTATAATAAAAGTAAGTTGTGAGAGGGAGTAGCTTGTGGGCCTGGTTTCAGGCGCGCGTCTCAGGCGTCAGGACGGCAGAGCGCATCTGCCCGCCTGTGAATTAAAAAGCGAGACTTTTGCCGGTTTTTTACGGCAGGAGTCTCGCTTTTTTGCTCTCATCAATTCATTTGGAGGGGAATTGGTATGGCTGAACTGTTTTCCAACGTCTTGAACGTCACCTGGCAGCAGGCCGTGATGTGGGTCATCGGCGGCGTGCTGATCTGGCTGGCCATCAAAAAGGACATGGAGCCCACGCTCCTGCTGCCGCTGGGCTTCGGCACCATTCTGGTGAACCTGCCGCTCTCGGGCGCGGTGAACCAGCTCTACGGCAGCGTGCTGGAACCCGGCGCGGTGGACGTGCTGTTCGACGCAGGCATCGCGAACGAGTTGTTTCCACTGCTGCTGTTCATCGGCATCGGCGCAATGATCGACTTCACGCCCTTGCTGGCCAATCCGAAACTGATGATCTTTGGCGCGGCTTCGCAATTCGGCATCTTCTTCACGATGAGCCTGGCCGCGCTGTTGGGCTTTGGATTAAAGGACGCTGCATCCATTGGCATCATCGGCGCGGCCGACGGCCCAACCTCCATCTTTGTGGCCAATTTCTTCAATTCGAAGTATATCGGCGCAATCATGGTGGCCGCCTATTCCTATATGGCGCTGGTACCGCTGGTGCAACCGCCGGTCATCAAGGCGCTCACCACGAAGCATGAACGCCTGATTCGCATGCCTTATGCGCAGAAGACCGTCTCCAAGCGCACGCGCATTCTCTTCCCCATCGTAATCACCATGGTGGCTGGCGTTGTTTCCCCGCGCAGCGTGGCGCTGATCGGCTTTTTGATGTTCGGCAACCTGATTCGTGAATGCGGCGTGCTGGATGCGCTGTCTGAAACGGCACAGAAGGTACTTTCGAACCTGATCACGCTGCTGCTGGGCCTCACCATCGCCACGAAAATGCAGGCGCAATATTTTCTGACCCGCGAAACGCTGATGATCATCGCGCTGGGACTGGTCGCCTTCGTGTTCGACACGGCGGGCGGCGTGCTCTTTGCCAAGTTGGTCAATCTGTTCCTTCCGAAGGAGAAGAAGATCAACCCGATGATTGGCGCGGCAGGCATTTCCGCTTTCCCGATGTCGGCCCGCGTGATTCACAAGATGGGCCTGAAGGAAGACAATCAGAACTTCCTGCTGATGCACGCTATCGGCGTAAACGTATCCGGCCAGATTGCCTCTGTCATCGCAGGCGGACTGATACTGAACATGCTGGGCTAAAGGAGGGCGAATATGAATATCAATGCTATGCTGCAAACCCTGCCGCTGATGCTGCGCGGCATGCTCGGCATCTTCGCCGTCACGGCAGTCATCATCGCGCTGATGTACCTTTTGAATTACATCGGCAACAAAAAAGACAACTGATTTCCGCGTGTTCGCATTGAACAATGTAACCGTTTTTTACCGTCAAATATCTTTGACAACACATTGTCCGCGTGCTATAATAGTACGCGGACAATGCATTTATTCGTATAGAAAGAAGGTAAAACGATGAAAAAACTGCTTGCAATCCTGATTGCGCTGGTGATCTGCCTGTCCTTCGCGGCCATCGCCGAAGAGGAAGCCGCGCTCCCCGAAGTCACCAGTGAAGTTACTTTCGATGCGCAGACCGTCGCTCTTGGCGACACCGGTCTGACCATTCAGATTCCCGCCGACTGGGCCGTACAGGAAGCGCCCGAAGGCATTCTGCTGTATGCGCTCATGCCCGACGGCAGCGTTGGCGTAACGGTTCAGACTGCCGATATGGATTTTGACACCCTGCTCGCCGCGCTGGACGAGGCCGGCGCGACCGCAGATATGGTCAACGAGCTCTACATCAACGGCATTTACTGCCTGGCCTACGAAGCCAGCGAAACCGCCGCTTCGTTCTACACCTGGCTGGATGAGGCCACCCTGCTGACCGTCGGCTTTACCGCCACCACCGCCGAAGCCAGCAATTCTGTCGGCGATCTGCCCGCGCAGATTTTCGGCAGCCTTGCCGCCGCATAAGACATTTCTCAAAGAAAGTCAATATCCCCTTCCTCGCCGTCGCAGCTTCCCGCTGCGGCGGTTTTTTTATTAGGATGGGATTCACAAACCAGAGCTTTGTGGAGCGGCCGCTCTTGCAGAGAGACGCCGATAATTCTTTAAGTGACAGAAATTGCAAAAGCAACAGCAGCGCCGCCACCAAAATCGATACCAGATTGAAAGCATTGACGTCTGGTTCAGCAGAACGCCGTCCTCATGAACAATATGCCAACAAACTCAAGCGCCGCTTCGTAACGAGCACACGCGAGGATAGTCGAGCGGCGCAGCGAACGTAAAGCCACATATAAAACCAACCCCGCGCTTTGCTGCATGAAAGCGCGGGACAAAAGGAATTGGCAAAAACGCACCGGAGACTCCACAAAGTGGAGGCCCCGGCAGCGGCAATCTGCCCAAGGGCAGAGGCGTCTCTTGGAGCGAGATGCCTCGGAGGCGCCTCGGAATCGGTTTACATCAAGTGCGTATCCACCATGCTGAAATCCAGCCAGGCGTCCTCGCCCACGTTGAACACGCGGCGGCCGACAGGGTGGTTATCCGTTATGCGCACCAGCACATCGCCCACCATGACATGGTAATTCTGATACGGGCCCATGAAGCAGCTGAGCACCACTTTGCACGGCAGGATGCCCTTTTCGCTCACGCGCACGCCCTCGGGACGCAACATCACGGTATGTTCCTCGCCCACGGCCACAGTCATTTCCGGCTTGCGCACAGGGAAGCGCACGCCCTGGAACTCCACGTCCACGTGGTCGCTCTCCACGCTGCGCACATTCGCCTTCAGGAAGTTCGCCTCGCCGATGAAGTCCGCCACGAATTCGCTCACGGGGTTATAGTAAATCTGCTGCGGCGTGCCCATCTGTGCAATCACGCCATGGTTCATAATGATGATGTTATCCGAAATGGACATGGCCTCGGACTGATCGTGCGTTACATAAACGGCGGTAATGCCGAACTGCTGCTGAATGCGGCGAATCTCCGTACGCATGTATACGCGCAGCTTCGCATCCAGGTTGGAAAGCGGTTCGTCGAACAGCAGAACGCCGGGCTCCACAATCAATGCGCGCGCCAGCGCCACGCGCTGCTGCTGGCCGCCGGAGAGCTGATTGGTGTAACGATTTTCCATGCCTTCCAGACCCACGAGCTTCAGCATGTCGAATACGCGGGTACGGATTTCGGCCTTGGGCACCTTGCGCAGCTTCAGGCCATATGCCACGTTATCGAAGATATTCATGTGCGGAAACAGCGCGTAGCTCTGGAACACCATGGCGGTATCGCGCTTGTTCGGAGTCAGCTCGTTGATGGGTTGATCGCCCAGATAGATTTCGCCCTCGTCCGGCGACTCGAAGCCAGCAATCATGCGCAGCGTGGTGGTCTTGCCGCAGCCAGACGGGCCCAACAGCGTCACGAAATCGCCGGGCTTGATGTTGACATTGATGGAATCAACTGCCTTGAAGGGCTTATTGGTTTTGGGATCCATGTATATTTTGGAGATATTCTCCAGGCGCACGCCCTTTTTGAAATTGCTCATCTTGTTCTATACTCCTTTTCAGTCTGTAACGCGTTCGACAGTCAGCCCTTCACGCGGCGGCTGCGGCTCATGCGGGTCACGAATATCTGCATGATGGCGATGGCCGCATACACAATTAGCATCATCACGGTGGCATACGCGC
>CAKUDW010000014.1 GCA_934645275.1 uncultured Clostridia bacterium | reverse complement strand
GGCAAGTGGCGCGTGATTCACACGGTGGTGCTGCCCAGCTGCGTGGATGGCGTGATTACGGGTTGCATTCTGACCGTGGGACGCATACTGGGCGAATCAGCGGCGTTGCTGTTCACGGCGGGCTTTGCTCATGCGCTTAACGGCTTCTTTGAGGGACTGGGCAGCGCGGGCGCGACGCTTACGGTGGCGCTGTACGTGTACGCCAAGGAGCAGGGCGAATTCGGCGTGGCCTTTGCCATCGCGGCGATACTGATGGTGCTCACGTTGATAATCAATCTGGCGGCGGATCTGGTGGGACGCTACTTTAAGCGCCGCAGGGAATTTTGACAGTGCGGAGGATGAATAGTATGAGCGATATTATATCGGTGAAAGATCTGTGCCTGTGGTATGGACAGCATCAGGCGCTGAAGGATGTGAATATCGAAATTCCCGAGAAGAGCATTACGGCGCTGATCGGGCCATCGGGCTGCGGCAAATCCACCTTTTTAAAGACGCTGAACCGGATGAACGATCTGGTGCCGGGCGTGAAGATCGGCGGCAGCGTGAAATACAGAGATACGGATATTTTCGCGCCTTCTACAGATGTGAATGAACTGCGGCGGCAAATCGGCATGGTGTTTCAGAAGCCGAATCCGTTTCCGATGAGCATCTACGACAACATCGCCTATGGCCCGCGCACTCACGGCGTGAAGTCGCGCGCGAAGCTGGATGATATTGTGGAGCGCTCGCTGCGCGGCGCGGCCATCTGGGATGAGGTGAAGGACCGGCTGAAGAAGAATGCGCTGGGGTTGTCCGGCGGTCAGCAGCAGCGCCTGTGCATCGCGCGGGCACTGGCGGTAGAGCCGCAGGTGTTGCTGATGGACGAGCCGACCAGCGCGCTCGATCCGATTTCCACTTCAAAAATCGAAGAGCTGGCCATGCAGCTGAAGGAGAAATACACGATTGTGATCGTGACCCACAATATGCAGCAGGCCGTGCGCATATCGGATTATACGGCGTTTTTCCTGCTGGGCGAGCTGGTGGAATGCGGCGGCACGGAAAAGCTGTTTTCCCAGCCGGAGGACAAGCGCACCGAGGATTATATTACGGGGAGGTTCGGTTGATGAGAAGCCGTTTTGACGAGCAGCTGTCGCTGCTGAACAATGAATTGATTGAAATGGGCGCGCTGTGCGAGGAAGTAATCACCATGGCGTCGCGCGCGCTGGCGAACGGCGATACCGCACTGGCGAAAAAGGTGGCTCCGCTGGACGCGGAGGTGGATCAGAAGGAACGCGCCATCGAATCCATGTGCCTGAAGTTGCTGCTACAGCAGCAGCCTGTAGCGCGCGATTTGCGCCAGATCTCCGCCGCGCTGAAGATGATTACCGACATGGAGCGCATCGGCGACCAGGCGGAGGACATCGCCGAGATTATCTGTTTTCTGGATGGACGGCATATCGAAAATGGCGATTTGCTGATCGAAATGGCGAAATCTGCCATAAAAATGGTCAATGACAGTGTAGACGCCTATGTAAAACATGATATAATGTTGGCGGAGAAGGTGATCGCGGACGACGATACCGTGGACGACTACTTTGATCAGGTGCGCGGCAGGCTGATTGAGCGCATCGCGAAGGATCCGTCCGACGGCGAATACGCGCTCGACCTTCTGATGATCGCCAAGTATTTTGAGCGCATCGGCGATCACGCGGTGAACATTGCCGAATGGGTGATTTTCTCCGTGACCGGCAAGCACAAGGAGGACTGAAAATGATCTGGTGCGTGGAGGATGACGCCAGTATCCGCGATATCGAGGTATACGCCCTGCAATCCACGGGCTTTGAGGCGCGCGGCTTTGAGGACGGCGCGGCCTTTTGGGAAGCGTTGAAGCACGAGCAGCCGGAGCTGGCGGTGCTGGACGTGATGCTGCCGGGCGTGGACGGCGTGGAGCTGCTGCGGCGCATGAAGGCTTCCCCGGAGCTGTGCAACATACCGGTGGTGATGGCCACGGCGCGTGACAGCGAAATGGACAAGATTCAGGGGCTGGACTGCGGAGCGGACTATTATCTGACCAAGCCGTTCGGCGTGATGGAGCTGGTTTCCTGCGTGAAGGCGGTGCTGCGGCGCTGCCAGCCGAAGCGGGAATCGCACGCGCTGAAGTGCGGCGGTCTGACGCTCGATCCGGATGCGCACACCGTGACGGCGGATGGGCAGCGCGTGGTGCTCACCTACAAGGAATACGAGCTGCTGCGCCTGTTCCTGAGCAATCCGGGCATCGCCTTTACGCGCGATCAGTTAATGGACAGGGTTTGGGGCATGGACTACGGCGGAGAGACCCGCACGGTGGACACGCATATTCTGACGCTCAGACAGAAGCTGGGCAGCTATGGACGGTTGATCAAGACCGTGCGCAACGTGGGCTACAGGCTGGAGGCGGATGACAAGTGACGAAGAAGATATACCGGGCCATCGTGCTGGCAGCAGCGGCCGTGTTGCTGGCGAGCCTGATTATTATCATGGGCTGCCTTTACGGTTATTTTGGCGGCGTGCAGGAGACGATGCTGAAGGATCAGCTGACGATTGCCGCGGCGGGCGTTGAGGACGAGGGACTGGCTTTTCTGGAAAAGCTGAGCTCCGACCGCTATCGCCTGACCTGGGTGGACGCTGACGGCAATGTGATCTGCGACACGCAGGCGAAGGATCAGCAGCTGGAAAATCATGCGGAACGCCCGGAAATTCGCCAGGCGCAGCTGACGGGGCAGGGCGAGAGCACGCGCTATTCCGCCACGCTGATGGAAAAGACGATGTACTACGCGCGGCAGCTGGCCGACGGCACGGTGCTGCGCATCTCAGTCAGCCGCGCCACGGCGGGCGTGCTGGCGTTGGGAATGTTCCAGCCGTTTGTGCTGGTGCTGTTGGCGGCGTTGGTGCTCTCCGGCGTACTGGCAAGGCGGCTGTCCAAGCATATCGTGGAACCGCTGAACCAGCTGGATCTGGATCACCCGCTGGAAAACAACGCCTACGAGGAGCTCTCGCCGCTGCTGGGCCGAATCAATCGCCAGCACCTGGAGATTAAGCGCCAGATGCGGGTGCTGAAGCAGCGCACCGATGAATTTGCACAGATCATCGCCAGCATGCGCGAGGGACTGGTGCTGCTGGACGAGCGCGGCACGGTGCTGAGCATCAATCCCGCGGCCCGGAAGCTCTTCAATGCGGACGACGGCTGCATTGGTCAGGATTTCCTGACCGTAGAGCGCGGCCACGATGTTTCCACCGCCATTCGCCAGGCGATGGAGGGCGGCCACAGCGAAATCCGCTGTGAGCGGCAGGGACGCGTGTATCAGTTCGACATCAGCCGCATTGATTCCGGCGGCGCGGCGGTGGGCGCGGTGCTGCTGGCCTTCGATATTACCGAGCAGGAATATGCCGAGCGCAATCGCCGCGAATTTACGGCCAACGTGTCTCACGAGCTTAAAACGCCGCTTCAGGGCATTATTGGCAGTGCGGAGCTGATTGAAAACGGCATGGTGGCGCAGGCGGACATGCCGCGCTTCATCGGCCACATTCGCGCAGAGGCGGCGCGGCTGGTAACGCTGATCGGCGACATCATCCGCCTGTCCCAGCTGGACGAGGGCAGTGAGATGCCGCGCGAGCGGATGAATCTGCTGGACGTGGCTGCGGAGGCGACCGAGGGCGTGCGCGGCGCGGCCGAGGCGCGCAACATCAGTCTGACGGTAAACGGCGACGCGCAGGAAATCGACGGCGTGCGGCGGTTGGTGTACGAGGTAATTTACAACCTGTGCGATAACGCCGTGAAGTATAACCGCGAAGGCGGAGATGTGAAGGTTACGGTGGGCGGCGACGCGGCATCGGCGTTCGTGGAGGTCGCGGACACGGGCATCGGCATTCCAATTGAGGATCAGAGCCGCGTATTCGAGCGCTTCTACCGCGTGGACAAGAGCCATTCCAAGGCTTCCGGCGGCACAGGGCTGGGACTCTCCATCGTAAAGCATGCAGTGCAGTACCACCACGGCGAAATCGAACTGCACAGCGAGCCCGGCCGGGGCACGCGGATACGGGTAACGTTTCCCAAATAATCGATAACTGGATGGCGGGCTGCCGGAAGTATTTTCCGGCAGCCCATCAGTCTGTCGAAAAGCCCTCTCGAGCTTCCAGCCGTGCCCAGCAGCGTGTACGGTGTGAAATTTTGCATGTCAAAAAAGTCTTTTTTGACATACGGAGTTCACTTGACATACATTTGACCTGGCAGGGATATCGGATTTGACGTAGAATTGATAATATAATACCGAAAGCGAAAGTGCTTTGGAAAGAGGGGATAGAATGAACGAAGTAAACGAAATGAATGAATTGAGGAACCGAAGGGGTTTCATCTGCGATATGGACGGCGTGATCTACCACGGCAATAAGATTTTGCCGGGCGTGAAGGAATTTGTGGATTGGCTGTACCAGGAAAAGAAGAATTTCCTGTTTTTGACCAATTCATCCGAACGTTCGCCCAAGGAGTTGCAGCAGAAGCTCAAGCGCATGGGGCTTGATGTGGACGAGAGCCACTTTTATACCAGCGCGCTGGCCACCGCTCGCTTTATCAGCAGCCAGGCGCCCGGATGCAGCGCCTATGTAATCGGCGGCGCGGGCCTGATTATGGCCCTGCACGACGAGGGCATCACCATGAACGACGTCGATCCCGACTATGTGGTCATCGGCGAGGGCAATACCTACAATTATGAGAATATTCTCAAGGCCGTGCGCCTGGTATCGCGAGGCGCGAAGCTGATCGGCACCAACAGCGATCTTACCGGACCTTCCGAGGACGGCATCATTCCGGCCTGCCGCGCGATGATTTCGCCCATTGAAATGGCCACGGGCCAGTCCGCGTATTTCATCGGCAAGCCGAATCCGCTGATGATGCGCACGGGGCTGCGCATTCTGGGCGTGCATTCCGAGGAAGCCGTGATGGTAGGCGACCGGATGGATACGGACGTCGTGGCCGGCATTGAAACGGGCCTTGAAACGGTGCTGGTGCTCTCCGGCGTTACGAGCGTGAGCGACATTAAGAAGTTCCCGTATCGGCCGCGTATCGTGTTGAACGGCGTGGGCGACATCCCGGCGGGCGAGGCCGTAAAGCTGCAATGAGCAATTGCTTATTCTGCTGAAACGGGTAAAAAAACGCGGTATGACCGCTTTAAAACGAAATTTTAAGATTTGAGCTTGCATTTTTGATTGACAGGGCGGGCGCAAATCTGTTATCATATCCACATTGCAGGGCAAGGGCGTTCATGCATTGAATGTCGCTTGCCCTGCAGCTTTATTTTGGCGAATAAAAGGGATAAGCAGCCATGAAACAGCAATGGGAAAACAGGAGCGGACTCTACCGGCCCGAATTTGAACACGATGCCTGCGGCATCGGCGCGGTGGCGGATATCGGCGGAAAAAAGAAGCGCAGCGTGGTGGATCAGGCGCTGAGAATTGTTGAAAAGCTGGAGCACCGCGCGGGCAGAGACGCCGACGGCAGCACCGGCGACGGCGTGGGCGTGATGACGCAGTTGCCGCACGCCTTCTTTGCCGCGCAGCAGCTGGGCTTTGCGCTACCTTCCGAGCGCGACTACGGCGTGGGCATGGTCTTTATGCCGCAGGATCACTTAAAGCGCGCGCAGGCGCGGCGGCTGATGGAAATCGTTGCGCAAAAGGAGGGCCTGCGCGTACTGGGCTGGCGCGAGGTACCGGTAAAGCCGGACATATTGGGTGCGCGTGCGCGCGCGTGTATGCCGCGCATCGAGCAGTGCTTCATTGCCCGTCCGGCGGCGCTCGCGCGCGGACTGGATTTTGACCGGCGGCTCTATGTGGCGCGGCGCGCGTTTGAGCAGAGCTGCGACGGCGCGTACGTCTGCTCCATGTCTAGCCGCACGATTGTGTACAAGGGCATGTTTCTGGTGTCGCAGCTGCGCGCGTTCTATCCGGATTTGCAGGATGAACGCTATGTCAGCGCCATCGCCATGGTACATTCCCGCTTTTCCACGAACACCTTTCCCAGCTGGGAACGCGCGCATCCGAATCGCCTGATTCTGCACAACGGCGAAATCAACACCATTCGCGGCAACGCAGACCGCATGCTCGCGCGCGAAGAGACGATGACTTCACCGCTGCTCGAGCAGGATATGGACAAGATCCTGCCGGTCATCAACGGCGAAGGCAGCGACTCGGCCATGCTGGATAACACGCTCGAATTCCTGATGATGAACGGCGTGCCGCTGCCGTTGGCTGTGATGATGACGATACCTGAGCCCTGGCAGAACGAACGCGACATTTCCCGCACCCGGCGCGATCTGTACCGCTACTACGCCACCATGATGGAGCCCTGGGACGGCCCGGCTTCCATTCTGTTTTCGGACGGCGACGTCATGGGCGCGGTGCTTGACCGCAACGGCCTGCGCCCGTCGCGCTATTATATCACCACCGATAACACGCTGATTCTCTCCAGCGAGGTGGGCGTGCTGGATATTGCGCCTGAGCAGATCAGATGCAAGGCGCGCGTGCGCTCGGGCCAGATGCTGCTGGTGGATACAGCGCAGGGGCGCATCATCGGCGACGGCGAACTGAAGGAAGCCTATGCCGCGCGCAGACCCTACGGCGAATGGCTGGATGGCAATCTGCTTTCGCTGGCTGACCTGCCGCTGCCGGGCCATGCCGCGCCGCGCTTGAGCCAGGCCATGCGCGACCGGCTCTACAAGGCTTTCGGCTATACCTATGAGGAAGTCAAGGAAGTCATACTGCCGATGGCGCGCAGCGGCGCGGAACCCACGGCATCCATGGGCGCAGACATACCGCTGGCCGTGCTTTCAGACAAGCACCAGCCGCTGTTTGAGTATTTTCGTCAGCTCTTCGCGCAGGTGACCAATCCACCCATCGACGCGATACGCGAAAAAATCGTGACCGACACGGCGGTGTATGTGGGCAGCGACGGCAATCTGCTTCAGGACAGGCCTGAAAATTGCGCGGTGCTGCGGTTGGAACAGCCGATTCTATCCAACGGCGATTTACAGCGCATTAAGAGCTCCACGCGCGAGTCGCTGCGCGCGGCAAGCGTGCCGATGCTCTATTACCGCAGCGAAACGCTGGAGCATGCGCTGAATCACCTGTTCGTGGCCTGTGATCGCGCGTGCAAGAACGGCGCGAACGTGTTGATCCTGACCGATCGCGGCGTGGATGAAAACCATATGGCCATTCCGTCGCTGCTAGCGGTATCGGCGCTGGAGCAGCACCTGATCCGTACGCGCCGCCGCACGGCGGTGAGCGTGATCCTGGAAACCGCCGACCCGCGCGACGTGCACCACTTTGCATTGCTGCTGGGCTACGGCGCGCGCGCGGTAAACCCGTATCTGGCGCTGGAATGCGTGGACGAGTTGATTGAAAAGGGTCTGTTGGACAAAAACGTGCACGATGCGGAGCAGGACTACATCGGTGCGGTAACGCGCGGAGTGAGCCGCGTGGCCTCCAAGATGGGCATATCGGTGCTGCAGTCCTATCAGAGCGCGCAGATATTTGAAGCTGTGGGCATTCGCGGCGACGTGATCGACCGCTACTTTACCAACACTGTGTCGCGCGTAGGCGGCATTGGGCTGGAGGAGATCAACGAGGACGTGATTTTCCGCCACAGCCGCGCCTTCGATCCGTTGGATCTGGAAACGGATACCACGCTGGATTCCATCGGCTATCACCGGCTGCGCAGCGGTCCGGACAAGGAAGACCACATGTATAACCCGCAGACCATCGCCACATTGCAGCGCGCGGTGCGCACGGGCGATATGGCGTTGTTCCGCGAATATACCGCCATGGTGGACGATGAAACCAGGCCGCACACGCTGCGCGGCGTGCTGGAGATTGCCTTCGACGGCTGCACGCCCGTACCGCTGAGCGAGGTGGAGTCCGCCGATGAAATCGTGAAGCGCTTCAAGACCGGCGCGATGAGCTACGGCTCCATTTCGCAGGAAGCGCACGAATGCCTGGCCGAGGCAATGAATCGCCTGGGTGGGCGCTCAAATTCCGGCGAAGGCGGCGAGCGTCGCGAGCGGCTGAATACGGCGCTCGGTTCGAAGATCAAGCAGGTGGCTTCCGGCCGCTTCGGCGTGACCAGCGAGTATTTGATGAGCGCCGAGGAAATTCAGATCAAGATGGCGCAGGGCGCAAAGCCCGGCGAGGGCGGCCATCTGCCCGGCGGCAAGGTATATCCGTGGATTGCGCACACGCGCATGTCCACGCCCGGCGTGAGCTTGATTTCGCCGCCGCCGCACCACGATATCTATTCCATTGAGGATTTGGCACAGCTGATTTACGACCTGAAATGCGCCAATCGCCGCGCGCGCATCAGCGTGAAGCTGGTGAGCGAGGCCGGCGTGGGCACGGTAGCCGCGGGCGTGGCCAAGGCCGGCGCGCAGGTAATTCTGATCTCCGGCAGCGACGGCGGTACCGGCGCCGCGCCGCGCAGTTCCATCCACAACGCGGGTCTACCCTGGGAGTTGGGCGTGGCCGAGGCGCATCAGACGCTTTCGATGAACGGCCTGCGTTCGCGCGTGACCATTGAGGCCGACGGCAAGCTGATGAGCGGCCGGGATGTGGCCGTGGCATGCATGTTGGGCGCGGAGGAATTTGGCTTTGCCACCGCGCCGCTGGTGTGCATGGGCTGCGTGATGATGCGCGTGTGCAATCTGGATAGTTGTCCCGTGGGCATCGCCACGCAGAATCCTGAATTGCGCAAGCGTTTTAAGGGTAAGCCGGAATATGTGATGAACTTCATGCTGTTCATCGCCGAGGAACTGCGCGAAATTATGGCGAGGCTCGGCGTGAGGAGCGTGAACGAGCTGGTGGGCCGCGGCGATTTGCTGCGCGTGCGGGCGATCCAGGCCGCGCCGCGCGCCGCCGCCATCGATATGTCAAATGTGATCGGCCGCAGCATCAACGAGCACCGCGAAGCGGACAGCTGCTTTGATTTTCATACCGAGCGCACGCCGGACGAGCGCGTGCTGTTGAAGAAATTCAGGCTAAACAGCACGAAGCCGCAGGCGGTGGACGTCGCCGTATCGAGCACGGATCGCGCGTTTGGCACGATTTTCGGCAGTGAGATCACCCGTGTACACGGCGATGCGCTGGCGGAAGATACGTTTATAGTGCGCGCCTCGGGCGGCGGCGGCCAGTCGTTTGGCGCGTTCATTCCGCGCGGCATGACGATACGCCTCTGCGGCGACAGCAACGATTACTTCGGCAAGGGTCTCTCCGGCGGCAAGCTGGCGGTATACCCGCCCGAGGCGCTGCGCGCGGCTGCGGATGAGAACATCATCATCGGCAATGTGGCGCTCTACGGGGCTACGGGCGGCCAGGCCTATGTGTGCGGTTGCGCGGGCGAGCGCTTCGCCGTGCGCAATTCGGGCGCGGTGGCCGTGGTAGAGGGCGTGGGCGACCATGGCTGCGAATATATGACGGGCGGCTGCGTGGCCGTGCTGGGCAAAACCGGACGCAATTTCGCGGCGGGTATGTCCGGCGGTGTGGCCTATGTGTTGGATGAAAACCACGATTTGTATCTGCGGGTGAACAAACAGCTGGTGGATATCGAGGAAATGTCGGCCGAGCACGATTTGGAAGCGCTGCGGGGCATGCTGGAAGCGCATCTGCACGAAACAGGTTCCGAAAAGGCGCGTCGGCTGCTGGCGGATTTCGCACATGCGGCGCACAGATTCAAGAAAATTATTCCTCGGGACTACCGGCGCATGCTGGGCGCGATCGCCCGCTGCGAGGCGCAGGGCATGTCCCGCGACGAGGCGGAAATGGAAGCCTTCCGCGAAACGGCAAAGGGCAGGTGAGCGGCAATGGGCAAGGTAGACGGATTTTTGCTGTATCCGCGCGAAAACTCGGCGTGGATTGAACCGCTGGAGCGGATTAAGAATTTCGATGAATTCAAGCTACCGCTTTCTCAGCAGGCGCGGCGCGAGCAGGCCGCGCGCTGCATGAATTGCGGCGTACCCTTTTGCCAGAGCGGCGTGCGGCTGGGCGGCATGTTCACGGGCTGTCCGCTGCACAACCTGATTCCCGAATGGAACGATATGCTCTATCTGGGCAACACTCGCCATGCGCTCGACCGGCTGCTGAAAACGAACTGTTTTCCGGAGTTCACAGGCCGCGTGTGTCCTGCGCTGTGCGAGGCGGCCTGCACCTGCGGGCTCAACGGCGAAAGTGTGGCCGTGCACGATAACGAGCTGGCTATCATCGAAACGGCGTTTGAAAACGGCTGGATGCATCCGCGCCCGCCGCGCGTACGCAGCGGACGGCGCGTGGCCGTGGTGGGCAGCGGGCCGTCCGGCCTGGCCGCGGCCTGGATGCTGAACCGGCGCGGCCACAGCGTGTGCGTATATGAGCGCGCGGATCAGCCCGGCGGACTGCTGATGTACGGCATTCCCAACATGAAGCTGGACAAGCGCGTGGTGGCGCGGCGCGTGCGGCTGATGGAGGATGAGGGCGTGCGCTTCATTACCGGTGCGGAGGTTGGCACAGCGGTGGATGCCGAAGCGCTCATGCGCGAGTACGACGCGGTGCTGCTCTGTTGCGGCGCAGGTCAGCCGCGCGATTTGGATATCCCCGGGCGCGATGCGCAGGGCGTATACTTCGCAGTGGATTTTCTGACGGCGGCTACGAAGGGCCTGCTCGGCAACGGTCAGGCCATAGACGCGCAGGGCCGGCATGTGGTCATTGTGGGTGGCGGCGATACCGGAAACGACTGTGTGGGCACGGCGCTGCGCATGGGTTGCGCCGATGTAACGCAGCTGGAAATGATGCCCAAGCCGCCCGAGCACAGGCTTGAATCGAATCCCTGGCCGGAGTGGCCGCGCGTATTGAAGACCGATTATGGCCAGCAGGAAGCCATCGCCGCCTTCGGCCATGATCCGCGCCTGTTTGAAACCACGGTGCGAGAGATTCTGAAGGACGAATCGGGTTGCGTGCGCGCGCTGAAGCTGGTTTCGCTGAAGGGGCGCGAGACTGTGCCCGGCAGCGAGCGCGAAATTCCCTGCGATCTGCTGCTGATTGCGGCGGGCTTCGTGGGTTGTCGCCGTTTTGTGCCGGAGGCCTTTGGCGTGGAGATTGGCCCCCGCGGCGCCGTAGCTGCCGGAGAGGATTATAAAACCAATGTGTCCGGCGTGTTTGCCGCGGGCGACATGCGCCGCGGGCAATCGCTGGTGGTTTGGGGTATCTGCGAGGGGCGCGGCGCGGCGCGCGAGATAGACAGGTATCTGATGGGCTATACCGAAATGTAATAAACGCACAGGGGCTTTCGCTTTGCGGAGGCTCCTGTGCGTTTGTCGGCTAGACGTGCAGATCGCGACCATTCGCAAAGCGCCCTTGCTGCGAGTTTGCCTTTGCGCCTTGAAAACCTCTCGGTTGCTTAAGCATGCCGGGTCGCTGCAAAGGCGTCGATTGCCGGTGATTACAGCCGGCTCTGGAAACCGACGGCCTTGCCGAGAATGCGGATGGAGTTGCATTCTTCGAGCGTGAATATCATTGGCGCGTAGCGTGGATTTTCCGAAATCAGCTGCACGCCATTTTTAATGTGGTAGACGCGCTTGAGCGTGGCCTCGCCGTCCACCACCACGGCGGCGATTTCGCCGTCATCCACATCATCCTGAGAGCGGATAAAAACCAGGTCGCCACTGTGAATGCGCGCGCCGACCATGCTGTCGCCGCGGATGCGCAGCGCAAAATCACAGTTGAGTGAATCGTCACAGTAGACCAATTCGGCGTTTTCATCGGCGTAGATCGGTTTGCCGGCGGCAATATCGCCCAGCAATGGCAGTGCGCGGCGGCGCACAGGCATCAAATCATCCGCGTTGCTGATGTGAAAATTCAGCTTTTCTGCCGGGTTGTAGAACAGCTCCACCGGGCAGTTCATCGCGTCCGCCAGCTTTTTCAGCGTTGCGCCCGTGGGATTTTTCGTTTCGCCGTTCAGCAGTTTATTCAGCGTGCCCTTCGGCACGCCCGAGCGGCTGGATAGTTGATCTGTGGTCAAACCGTTTTCGGTTTTTAGCTTCGAAAGAATTTCCCGCAGTTCCATGGCCGCATCTCCCATCCTCAACCTTTGATGAAAACAGTATAAACCATATTTGTCGCTTTTGCAAGGGACTATTTAACCGTATACGGTAAATTTTTTTTATCAAGAAGTCTTGACAACAACCGAATTCGGGTATATACTGCGTGCATAACCGAAAACGGTTAATCAAACTGCGACCGAGGAGGTAAGTGCGATGAAAAAGAGAGCGGGCAGGCTGACTGAGCGCCAGCGGCGATTTGCAGATTTATATCTGAAGCTGGGCAATGCGGCCGAGGCGGCCGAACAGGCGGGCTTCAAGCGCAGCTATGCGCAGGGAGCCAAGCGACAGGCAGCAGTGCGAGAATACCTGCGCGAGCGATTGGAGGCGATGCGAATGGCGAACGTGGCGGATGCGAACGAAGTGCTGGAGTTTCTCTCGGCGGTGATGCGCGGCGAGCTGGAGGGCGATAAATCCGATAGAAGCGCGGCTTCGCGCATGAAGGCGGCGGAAATGCTGGGCAGGCGGCTGGGCGTATTCAGCGAAGCGGCGGCCGCGCCGGCGGCGCCGGTGGTGTTGGTGGACGACATACCCGATCAGGCCGCGCCGTGCGATTGAGCCGGGCCATTGCCCCGGCGTTTTATCCGGTGCATGCCGACCTTCGTGCCGGGCGACATCGGGAATATTTGTTGGGCGGCGGGCGCGGATCGGCTAAATCAAGCTTTGCTTCGTTGGAAATGCTGATCTGTCTGTTGCGCTGGCCGGATGCGAATGCAGTGGTGTATCGCAAGGTGGCGGCTACGCTCAGGCGCTCGGTGTTTGAACAGGCGCTGTGGGCGGCGCAGACGCTGGGCATTGAAGCGGCGTTCGATACCCGGCTCGATCCACCGGAGATGATTCGGCGGGATACGGGCCAGCGCATTTTGTTCCGCGGTGCGGACGACCCGGCCAAATCCAAATCGCTGAAGCTGGCAAAGGGTGTGTTCCGCTTCCTGTGGTTCGAGGAAGCCTCCGAATTTTCCGGGATGCAGGATATACGCACGATTCGCGCATCGGTGCTGCGCGGGGTGGATCGGGCGGCTACGGTGCTGACCTACAACCCGCCGGAATCGGCGGCCAGCTGGATTAACGCTGAGGCGCGCGTATCCGTGGACGGGCGACTGACGCACCACAGCGATTATCGGATGCTGCCGCCGGTCTGGCTGGGCGAAAGCTTTCTGGCCGAGGCCGAGGCGTTGCGGCGCTCGAACGAGCGCATGTGGCGGCACATGTACCTGGGGGAGGCGGTGGGGAACGGCGGTCAGGTGTTTGATAATCTTTCGCTGAGGACGATTGGCGGCGACGAGCTGATGGCCGGTCGTCCGCTGAACGGCCTGGATTTCGGCTTCGCGGTGGATCCGGACGCGTTCATTCGCGTTTACTACGACGCGAAGCGGCGAAGGCTGTTCGTGGCGGAAGAATTCGTCGGCGTGCGCACGCCGGCGGAGCACCTGGCGGCAGAGGTGGCGGCGCGCGCGGACGGGGAAACCGTGCATTGCGATAGCGCCGATCCGCGCATGATTCAGGAGCTTCGCGCCCGCGGCGTAGCGGCTGTGGGCGCAAAGAAGGGCCCGGGCAGCGTGCGCGAAGGTATACGTTTTTTGCAGGAGTTGAGCGAAATTGTGATCGACCCGAAGAAATGCCCGAACGCCGCGCGCGAGTTTTCCTGCTACGAATACGAGCGCGATGCCTGGGGCAACTATCGCGCCGACTGCCCGGATAAGAACAACCACCTGATTGATGCAGCGCGCTATGCGCTGGAGGATATGATTCGCTGCCGCGGCGCGCATACGGTGGACCGGGCGCAGCTTGGAATCTAGGGGCGCATGCGGCGCTGCTTCCCTTATGAATATACGTCAATATACGTCGATTGATATGGAGGACGGAGAATGATTACCAGACCCAGAATGGAATTTGAGGGCGGCCTGCCGGACGGTAAACTGCTGGCCAGCTGCCTGCGACAGCAGCTTACCGGCGCGGGGCGACTGGCGCGGCTCTATGCCTACTATCGCGGCGGCCACGCCATACAGGCGCGCGTGCGCGGCGCGGGACTGCCAAACATGAAGCTGGCGCATGCCTATCCGCGCTATATTTCCACGATGGCTGCGGGCTATCTAATCGGCAATCCGGTGCGTTACGAAGCGCCCGAACAGGAGGAAGCGCTTTCTGCGCTGCTGCGCGCCTACGACAGCTGCGCCATCGACAGCGTGGATGCGGAGTTGGCGCGTGCCGCCAGCATCTGCGGCAAGGGTGTGGAGCTGCTCTATGCCGACGAGTGGGCCCGGCCGCGCGCTGCCTGTTTGGATGCGCGGGACGCCTTCGTGGTCTACGACGACAGCGTGGAAAACCGGCCGTTGCTGGGCATGAGCTGCATGCCGATGCGCACGCCCGGCGGACGCCTGGAGGGCTTTCGCGTGCAGGTGTACACCGGCGTTAGCGTGCTCAGTTATCGTGAGGAATCGCTGACGGAAGCGCGTTTTGAAGCGCCGGTGCGCGTGGAACCGCACTATTTTGGCCGCGTGCCGCTGATTGAGTACTGGAACGATGAGAGCGAGCATGGCGATTTTGAGGATGTAATCGGGCTGATCGACGCTTACGATCTGCTGCAATCCGACCGCATGAACGACAAGCAGCAGTTTGTGGACGCGTTGCTGGTGCTCTACGGATGCACGCTGGAAACGGACGCGCGCGGCCGCACGCCCGGCCAACAGCTGCGCGAAGACAAGGCGCTGGCCATGCCTGACAGCGACGCGCGCGTCGAGTGGCTCTGCAAGCAGCTGAATGAGGCCGACGCGGAGGTTTTGCGCGCTGCGATTCGATCGGATATTCACAAGATGAGCTTGGTGCCCGATTTGACCGACGAGCAGTTTGCCGGAAATTCCAGCGGCGTGGCCATGCGCTACAAGCTGCTGGGGCTGGAGCAGCTGACGAAGATCAAGGAGCGCTGGTTCCGCGAGGGGCTCCGTGCGCGTCTGGAAGGCTTCGCGCATTTTCTGGCCTGTCGCGGGGAAAAGCCGCTGGATGCGGACGGTGTACGGATGGTATTTTCCCGTTCGCTGCCGGTGAACGAGCTGGAGAATGCGCAGACCCTGAGTGAGCTGAAGGACATTCTGCCGCAGGAAGAGCTGGCGCGCAGGGCGATGAACATGGCGGGTATGCGGTGAGATAACTGTTTGCGCGCGCGAAGCGCGTTTACAGATATATTTTTGCATTGCACGCGCCGGATGAGCACGGCGCGGGCGGAAAGGAATTTTAATGGAAGAACACATTGAGGTTCAGAACCAGGAAGGGGCCGCGATGGCGGCAAGCCCCGCGCAGGACTTTGACGCACTGCTGCGGGAGCGGGATTTCCAGTCGGAGTTCGACCGCAGGGTATCCCGCGCTCTGGAAACTGCGCGCGGCAAATGGGCGCAGGAGACAGAACGGAAGCTCGAACAGGCGCGCGCCGAAGCCGAGGCGATGGCGCGCATGAGCGGCGAGGAACGCATGGCGCACGATTTTGCCCGCCGTGAAGCGGAGCTTCAGGCACGGGAGGCCGAGATCGGTCGCCGTGAGCTGCGGGCGGAAGCGGCGCGGCTGCTGCATGAGCGCGCGTTGCCCGCAGAGCTTATGGACGCGCTCAATTACGATAGCGCCGAGGGCGTTGCCCGCAGCGTGGACGCCGCCGAGCGCGCCTTTCGCGAAGCCGTGCAGCAGGGCGTGCGCGAAAGGATGCGCGGCATGGCGCCTGTGGCGGCGCGTACCGCGCCTGAAACGGATTCGGACGACGACTATTATCGCGCGCGCTTTGCCCTTCGCGGTGCGGATCGCTGAAAGGCTTTGCGCGCGCCTGTAACAGAAAAGGAGGATAAATAATCATGGCCAATACCCTTGTAACCCTTCAGGAAATCGCGCGGCAGGCGTTGCCGCAGCTGATCGATAATTTGGTGTTCCCCAATCTTTGCTACCGCGATTTTTCCGATGAATTCCACGATTTGGGCGACAGCGTGAAGGTACGCAGGCCCAGCGTGTTTACCGCGCAGGAATTCAGCGCCGCCGAGGGCGTGCGCTATCAGGATTTCAACGAGGACGCGGTGAACGTGGCGCTCGACCACATCGCTACGGTAGATGCGCGCGCGACCGCCGTCGAGAGCGCCACCGGCATCGACGACCTGAACCGCGCCTTCATTCAGCCCGCAGCGGCGGCACTGGCTGAAAAGATTAATGCCGACGGGCTTGCGCTCTATGCTGATATTCCCTATTGCTGCGGCACGGCGGGCACGACGCCCGGCGAGCTTTCCGATCTTGCCGCCGCGCGCCGCATGTTGAATATCCTGAAAGCACCCACCTATGGCCGCGTAGCGGTGTGGGATCCCGAGGCAGACGCAAAGTTTACCCAGCTGGCGGCGCTGGTGAACGCTGAAAAGGCTGGCTCCAGTCAGGCACTGCGCGAGGGTGCGATCGGCCGCGTCTACGGCATGGATAATTACATGAGCCAGGCCATCAGACGCCACGTGACCGGCGTTACCGCCGCGACTGCGGTGAAGGTCAACGGCGCAGTGACGGCAGGCACGCGGCAGCTTTCCATCGACGGTACCGCTTTGACCGGCAGACTGGTGAAGGGCGATTTGCTGAAGATTGGCGGCGCGAGCTATGTCGTGACGCAGGACAGCGCAGCGGCTGCCGGCAATGCCATCGCGGGCGTTCAGGTCTATCCTGCGCTGCCTGAAATTGCCGACAATACGGATGTGGAGCTGGTGGGCAACCATACGGCCAACCTGGCCTTCCACCCGATGGCGTTTGCCTACGTCACGCGTCCGCTGATCAACCCGGATGGGCAGGGCGTAGCCAGCTATGTTACCAGCTTCAACGGCATTTCTCTGCGCGTGACCAAGGGCTACGACCAGCAGTACAAGCGCAGCGTCTATTCCATGGATGTGCTCTACGGTTTTAAGACCGTGTATCCGGAACTGGCCGTGCGCGCGCTGGGCTGATGAACATGCTGGCAAAACTCAAGCGCCGCATGCCCGACGCGAAGGACGAGGCGCTGCTTAACGACCTGCTGGAGGCTGCGGGTGAAATGATTATGGCTTATACCAGCCGGAACGCCGTGCCCGAGCCGCTGCGTGGCGCGCAGCTTGAAGCGGCCGCCATGCTCTATAACCGCATGGGCATGGAGGGCGAATCCACCCACGATGAGGGCGCGCTGCACCGCTGTGCGGACAGCCTGCCGGAATATCTGAAGCGGCAGTTAAATCCGTATCGTCTGGCGAGGACGGTGGTCTGAATGCGACTGCACGAACGGACGCGCATTCAGGTGCGCATCGCTGCGCGCGGACCTGAAACAGATGCGCTGGGGGGCCAGGGCGAAGCCTTTTCAAATGAGACGCAGCTTTTTCGGGCGAGCCTTCTGCCGGATGGCGGCGACATGGCACGCACGGACGGCGGCGCGGTTTCATCAGAGCGCATTCGGTTGCTGTTGCCCGCGGACGCGGCGGTTAGCGTGGGCGACGGCGCCTATGTGAATGACAAATTGTATCTGGTGGAGGCGCTGAACAACTGGATGGCGCACAGGGAGGCCGTATGCCGACTGCTTTCCTGAAGCATAACGCTGCGGCGTTGGCGCAGCGCGTTGCAGAAATGCCAAATCGGCTTGAACGGAGGCTTGCGGGGGCGATTGCCGCCTCCGCGGGCCAGGCGGCGCAGCGGGCGCGCGCGCTTGTACCGGTGGACAGCGGCGAACTGCGCAACAGCATTTCCGCTGCGCCGGACGGGCGGTTGGGCATGCGTGTGACGGCGAACGCGCGCCATGCCGTCATGGTGGAGTACGGCACATCCAAAATGGCCGCGCACAGCTACATGCTGCCCGCGGCGCAGGCCGCAGCCGCGCCATTTTTTGAGTCGGCGATGTGCGCGGCGAAGGAGGCGATGCGATGATTACGCTGAAGGCACAGGTACGCGACGTACTTTCGGGCGCATGCGCGCGGGTGATATATGGGCGGCCCGCGGCGATGCGGGTGTTGCCCGCGCTCTGCTGGCGGGAGAGCCAGAATCGCCGCTATGCACAGGCGGACGGCGCGGAATATCTGGCGGAGTTGAATTATACGCTGGATATCTTTGCTGCCTCGCCCGCTGCGGCGGGCGAAATTGCCGCTGCGGCCGATGAGCGCATGCGCGGCGCGGGCTTCAGGCGCGAGAGTTCGGCGGATTTTTTTGAATCGGACGCGCAGATATGCCGCGTGAGTCTGCGCTATCGGGCACTGGCCGACGCGGCAGGCAATGTGTATCAATGAGAGATAGTCGGGAGGAGTAAATGTATGGCGACAACCAGGGCGCAGGGGACGACCCTAAAGATGAAAATAGGCAACGGCGCGCAGCAGACTGTGGGCAAGCTCACCTCGGTGAGCGAAATTGAGCCCGAGGCCGAGGAAGTGGATGTGACGACGCTGGAATCCACCGGCGGCTATCGCGAGTATATACAGGGCTTTCGCGACAGCGGCGAGGTTTCTCTGGAGGGCTATCATGATGCGG
>CAKUDW010000013.1 GCA_934645275.1 uncultured Clostridia bacterium | reverse complement strand
ATACGGCGGTTACGGCGTTTCTGGCGCTGGCGTGCCTGGCGCTGATGTTCGACGCGCCATGTACGGATGAATTGCAGCGCTACCTGATATTGCGCACCGGACGCAAATCCTGGGCGGTGGGTCAGGCAGTCTACATGCTGCTGGCGGTAGCGGCATACCTGCTGCTGGCCACGCTGATTGCGTGGCTGCTGCTCCTGCCCCATATCGAAATGAGCGCCGGTTGGGGAAGCGGATTGCGCGCGCTGGTGGAGGATTTTCAGTGGGAAACCTACGGCAGCGATCTGAATTACGACGTGTGGATTCCGCGCGCATACGCGCCGATACCGGCGTGGCTCATCGAGGGCGCGCTGCATGCTCTGGCCATCGCGCTGCTGTGTATGCTGATGATGTTGGCGAACCTGCTGCTGGATCGGCGGCTGAGCTTCGTGTTGGTGGCGTTGCCGATTGGTTTTGACATTATGCTGGACGAGTATTTCGGTGTGGAGGCGTATTATCTGTCACCGCTGTCGCTGAGCAAACTGTCCGGCCTGAATTATGGCGACGGCATGGGCCGCCCGCCGGTATGGTTCGGTGCGCTGGCGCTTTCGCTGCTGCTGGCGCTGTGCGCCGCGGCGTTTGTGCGCGGCGCTCGGCGGCGCGAGTTGAAGATGTGAGAGGGAGGCACGGGCAACATGATACGAATTGAAAGCGCGGTCAAGCGCTACGGCAAAAATACGGTGCTGGACGATGTGAGCCTGCGCTTTGAAAAGGGCGGCATTCACGGGTTGACAGGGCGCAATGGTTCGGGCAAGACGGTGCTGCTCAAGTGCATCGCCGGGCTGTGCCCGTTGACCTCAGGGCATATCTGGGTGCGCGGCCGGGAGGTTGGCCGCGATGTGGAAATTCCGCCGCGCATGGGTGCAATTATCGAAACGCCCGGTTTTTTGCCCGGTGCATCCGGCTATGCGAACCTGAAGTTGTTGGCCGATATTCGCGGTAGGATTGGTAAACGGGAAATCTGGGCGGCCATGGAGCGTGTGGGGCTGGATCCGGCGCTGAAGAAGCATGTGTCAGCTTACAGCCTGGGCATGCGCCAGCGGCTGGGCATCGCGCAGGCGATTATGGAGAAGCCGAAGCTGCTGCTGCTGGATGAGCCGATGAACGGACTGGACAATCAGGGCGTTCAGGACATGCGAGCGCTGTTTGCAGAGCTGAGGAATGGTGGCGCGACGATATTGTTGGCCAGCCATAACCCGCTGGACATTCAGACGCTGTGCGACAGCGTACAGGAAATGGAGCATGGCCGCTGCGTGCGGCGAAATGGACCGGAAGCAAACGCATAAAATAACGCCGTTGACGAATTGAATATATCGGTGCGCGAATCGGCGGCATAACGCTCAAAAAATGTTATAAAAAATATTAAATATGGGTTGACAACAAAAACAAAACATGCTATCATAAAGGTGCAACAGGAAAGATGAGAAAAGCGATAGGCGAAAGCCGAAGCGCAGGGCGCTGCCGGATTTTCAGCAACCCCGAAGGCCTGAAGTTGGAATAAAGCAGGAAAGGGACGACCGGGAGAAAATTTGTAACCGGAAGGAACGAACAAAGGGCCGACTCATCATTCACAGAAACAACCGCAGAGAGGCGAGAAGGGGGCGAGTCCAATGAACCAGTCGGAGACGGCCAAGGGGTTTGTGCGCTTTGCCTCGAGCGCTGCCTAGCGTAAGCAGCGCCGACTTCAAGCTCCGCCGCCCAAGATGTATTTGCCGGGAAGTCTGTTCAGCCGCGTTTCAGGATATGCGTAAAAAATCGGCAGGATGTGTTCATCCGCATGTTACCGAAAACGGAATCCGGAATTGCAGAGCGATTCGGCCGAACACGAAGTTATAAAGTCCGGAATAGATATGAGCCCGAGCCTGAAACAGCGTATCGAGCGGCAGCGGAGGAAGGCAAGATAACCGGTTTATCGGAAATGCGGCGCCGGGGCAAAGCGGTTCATTCGCTTATTAAAACCACATAGCTTCATATCGCCGCCGGCAAAATGATGTCGGCGGTGTTTTGGGGCCCGTAAAGGCAATGTTCGCGGCGCATTGGCCCGGACTTGCGCGGCACGCGGGCGCATATTATCGGATAAGGGAAAAGCGGAAACATTCAAACTGGACAATATGGAAATTATGGAAACGAGCTGGAGGCATGCAAGATGAAAAAGGGATGGGTAGTCACGATTGGACGCGAGTTTTGCAGCGGTGGTCTGGAAGTAGCGCAGAAGCTGTCTGAACGGCTGGGCGTGCCTTACTACGACCGGGATATCGTGGATCACGCCGTGGAAATCACCAATCTGAGCCGTGAGACGGTGGAAGAGAATGAAGAAAAGGGCGCGCGCAGGGGCGAGACCTACGTTCCCAGCTTCTATCGGGAAGATCCCACGCTGGTGCTGCCCGTGCATGCCCGCATCTACACTGCCCAGTGCGACGCCATTCGCCGCTTTGCCGGGCGTGGCCCCTGCGTGATGGTGGGCCGCTGCGCCGATTATGTATTGGGCGAGTGCGCAAACGTGGTCAACGTCGTATCTGTGTTCATTCGCGCTGATTTGGAAAAGCGCGTGCAGCGCGCCATGCGCATCTATCAGGTCAGCGAAGCTGAGGCGCGCAAGGGCGTGCTGAAAACGGATAAGATTCGTGCCAAGTACTACAACGCGCATACCGGTCGCGACTGGGGCAGCATCGGCAATTATTCGCTGATCGTGGATACCGGCGAATTTGGCACCGACGGCGCAGCGGGTATCATTGCCGCCGCCGTGACGGAGCTGGACAGCCGCGAAAAGGGCGAGTTGTAAGGCGTTTCTGAAATAAACAGGCAGTCCGGGCAGGCATTTTCTGTCCGGACTGCCTGTTGAAGAACAGGAATCAGCAAAATCTGCAAGTTCTATTTATCGGTAAAGTCCGATAAACTGGAAGTTAAGCAGAACGTAATTCTTCAGTAGTAACCTGAAGTCATCAATTACCTTCGACGCAGAGTCAGCGTATTCTTTTTTGCCTAAAGTAATTGATGTATTGGATTCTCTTTATTTTTTTGAAAGATTTATCTCCACGGCTTCGTCCCATCTGGAAACTTGTGTAATTGCGTCAGCCCAATTCATATCTTTGTTTTCGTCAAGGAGTGAATCGGCTTCTTTGGTATTATATGGCACAAGGTATATCATTGCTGGCAAGTTGTCACTCTCACCAAAACAATCCCCCAAATACCTGATAAAGGATACCCCAAATTCGTCTTCCATTTCTAGGCTGTCCCATGAAATGTTTTCCAGCACCATATTCTTTTCGGCGTTAAAGAATCTATAACTGCGACGGCGCGTTACATCGGTTAGTTCATCCGCATACAAAGACACTTCGATATGAACGGATAAAGGTGTTATCGTAAAACAATCGATAAATAAGGTATACCCACTAAACGATGCATTGATTACACTTGGCAGATAAACAATTTCCTGATTCGGGGCTTTGATGGGCAATTCAATTTCCACCTGCGCTACTCGCTTTGCAATGCCAACGCTTTCAATAATGGCTGGCAATGTGAAAGGAGAATCTTCTTTATAAACCTGCGTGCTAAAGCCACCCTCTGTCAGCTCAATTCCTTCATCCTGATGGAAAAACCATCCAGTAAAGCTCAATGTTAAGTCATCATGACCATACAGATCAGGCGAAAGTTGCATACGGGCAAAGAAGGTTCTTTTATATCCATACTGATCGTTTAATACACAAAGTTTTCCATCACCAGCTGAACTGCTGTATTCGCCGTCTACCCATTCGTTTATACCTAAAAAGTGCAGGTAATCGGATGAAAACAAGACATTCTCATTTGATTGCGCTTCGATGGAATACAGAACAAACACATTGCATCCATCATAAATATACTCTTCAATCGTTATTGAATAATTTCCTTCTGTGTACACTGCGTGCGGCTGAATAATCAGTGCATCTATAGCTTTAGAATAAGGAATATCTTCTCCCATGAACGATATCAGATTGCTATGATAAATAGGATCATTCGCACAAGGCACGGTTTTAACAGATTCTGCAGAGGCAATAGCGCCGGATAATCCCACCCATGATATAATCAGGGCTAAACAGGCAATCAACAATCTTTTTATAACTGCCGATGCCCAATTTCCGCAGTTTGCATTCCTTGACATCTTCATTTCATTCAGTATCCTCCAAAGGGCTTAGTACTTCAACAAATTCCAGTTTATGAGCTAGCGAATCTTTAATTGCTCAAAATGATAGCGCGGCTTTCCGATGCTTTTTTTACCGTACTCGATTGCTTCCGTGGGACAATAGCAAATACAGGCCATGCAATGGGTGCACTGTTTTCCCCATGTCGGTTTTCCGTCCATGAGGGTAATATTGTTCATCGGGCAGCTCTTAACGCATTGGCCACAGCCGATGCAGGCGTCATTCGCTTGAAATGCAGCAGCTTTCACGAAAAATTGATAAAAATCGGGTTCACAGGGCCGCTCATGAAACGGTCATAGAGCTTGTTTCGCGGCACGGGGAAGGGCTGCTCCGCCTGAATGCAAGCGATAACATCGGCAATAGCAGGCTCGGCGGCCTCCACAATTTTCCGCGCTTCCTCCGTCCCTAGCACGCCAAACATGGCGATATAGTTTTCCGGCATGACAATTTGCGCGGTGCCCATATAACGCAAGCGCTTTTGCTCCGCAAGCCGGCGATTGTACTTTGTCGCATTGCCAATCTCGCTGCCGCAGTCCATCACAAACCAAATACGCTCCGCAGAAAGCAATTCCGTTTTGGAAAGCCATTCCGATACAATTCATGGAATGCGCCACGCATAAGTTGGGGCTACGACGATTATATTGCGCCTCACCTGCACCGGTGAGCGATCCATAGCCCTGATTTTTGCATTCAAATCCACAGTTTCGTCCTGCAGTGCTTCTGCAATCTGTCCTGCGATATAACGGCTGTTACCGGTTCCTGAAAAGCACAAAACCATAGATAAGCACCTCCTCAAATTGGAGTTTAATGTGCGAGCCGATATATCGCCAGTCCGTCGCAGACGCCGCAATAGTGAAAACCTTTTTTTATTGCAATCCGTACCGTTGCTTCCTGTGCCGGAACGCATTCTATAACAACGCCCTTTTGTTCCCGCCTTGCCCTGCAAATGAGCTGGTCGGTCAGCGCCGAAGCATATCCGCGTCCCCAGTACTCCGGAAAAATTACCCAACCGATTTCTACGCTTTCTTTATCGTATGCATGATAGATCACATAGCCGATAAAGCGCTCGCTTTCTTCGACGGCGTATACGAGCGGATGAGCTGTCAATCCCGCATGATGCAGAAATGCTTCGGTCTGAGCCCTGTCATAGGGCGGTTCCAGATAACGCATGACCTCTGGATCAGACAGCAAGCGGTACAGCGCATCGGTGTCGCTGCCTTGCATTTTGCGGATTGTTATGTTCATCGGAGCGGCAGATTGCTTCATATCAAGATTTGAGATATCCATATCCAAATTGTCCGTTGCGCCGGCACTGGAATTTTCGGCAACAGGCGTCAGCGCAAACGGCGTTGTAACTGGTCTTTTCATTTGTCCATTCAACCTTTGCGTTGCCGCTGCTGATGCCGCCCATATCGCCGCATACAGAAAAATCAGAAGCGGGCGAAACGACGGGCATGATTATTTTTGATGGAAGCGCGCATGCAGGTGCGACGAGCTGGAATTCACGGTTCACAAGTTGATTGCAGCAGAGCTATGTACATATCCGTTTCTTTTATGGAATAAGTCAGATGACCATAGCCATTCATGATGGTATAGCCGGCCATAGGATAGGCTCTTTTCACGCCATTAAAGCAAAGCTTGTATGCTTTTTCTGCACTTCCGTAGAAGAAGTGCATCTTTTTTTGTACGGCTTCGTCGAAGGACGGAAAGTCGAACGTATAGCAGCACTCCGTTTCATTTTTTATGGTCGCCCTTGTCAGGAGCGGTGCTACCTCTGCAAGTGCTTTCAGCATTGGGCGAAGGCTTTCAGTATCTCCACCTGAAAACTTTTTGAACAAGCTTCCGTTCAGAATGCGCTCCATATCATTTTTCCGCATCATATTGATCATATTCTTGAATTTCAGATACATGATTTTCCTGTAGATTGGAGACAGCTTTATACATGGCGCTCCGTCCAAAAAGCAATGTTCAAATGCAATATTCCTTTCCTGTAACTGCCGGAGCAATTCAATTGCTACTTCTGCTCCCATGGATTGCCCATACAACAATCTGATATGAGCAATGCTGTATTCGTGTAGATAATCTGCAATCTCTTTCGCCTCGTTCTGCCTTGTGGTAAATGTACTGTTTGCGTAATGCCCATTGTATTCTGGCAAAATGATATAATAGTCATTTTTCAGCTTTTCATACAGATAATCTAAGTATGCGCTTTGGCAAAAAGAGCCTGGAAGCATTATAATGACGGGCTTTTCGCTATCGCCCACCGTTTGGATGCGCATGGTGTTTCCTCCTCAAATTCCGATTTCTCGCTGCGCCGGCTATCCCATTGGTGCATGACAAATACGAACAACCTCATCCCTGACAACACAAACTGCTGGGCCGCAGATGTTCAAAAAGGAGATTACCGGAATGTTCTGCAAAATTGGAAGCGGCGCGTTCCGGCTGCCGGAATGACCGCTATGCTTCCGCGCTTTCCATCGCCAGCGGCGCAATGGCCTCGAGCCAGATGGTTTCAAACACCATATCGCATTCGGCTTCGTTCAATATTTCGTGGCGCAGGCCAGGGAACATGCGGCCCCGTACGTCTGAAAAGCCCGCGCGGCGCATTGCATCCATCGCGAGTTCAAAGCCCTTCGCGTCGGGCGCACAGGGATCGTCCGCGCCGGAATAGAAGTGCACGGGCAAATCGACGCGCCCCTGCGGCAGGTGATATGCCCTTTGCATCAGCCGCAGCAGCGCGCGGTTGCCGTTGAGCGTGAAGCGGAACGAACAGAGCGGGTCAGCCTCGTAGGCGCGCACGTTGTCCATGTTTTTGGAAATCCATGCGCAGGGATGCGACGGATCGGGAAAGCGTTTCTGAAATGCGCCGATGGTCATGCCGTAGAATAGTTTGCTGCGATAGCGTTCGCCGAGCAGCTTCGAAAGCACGGCAATCATTTTAAGCCCCAGACCGGCGGCTCTGTTTTCGCCGGGACTGCCGCACACGATCAGTGCGTCGATATCGTTTGGATATTCTCCCGCATAGGCGCGCGCTGCCAGCGAGCCCATGCTGTGGCCGAACAGTATGAGCGGTACGCCCGGCCAGCGCGCGCGCATCCATAGCGTGATTTGGTGCAGGTCGTCCACCAGCGCTGCGTCGCCATCCTGGTAGAAATAGCCCAGGTCATTCGCACTGCGCACGGAAGCGCCGTGCCCGCGGTGGTCGTTGATCACGCAGGCGCAGCCGCGCGCGGCCAGATAGCGCATGAAGGGCAGATAGCGCTCCTTGTGTTCTACCATGCCATGAGAAAACTGCACCAGCGCGCGCACCTTGCCCTCCGGTTCCAGCATCAGCATTGACAGCGACAGGCCGTCGCGCGCGGATTCGAGCGAAAAGCATTCCGGATTTTTCATGCGGCGTTTCTCCTTATTTGTACTGCACCCATCATAACATTTTGGGGCGAACGATGCAATATCGTTCGCCCCAGATTAATATTGGAAGGAGATTTACTTCTTATAGAACGGCCCGTAGTTCGCGCAGGCGCGATAGTCGGCGCCCTCCTTGTCCATGCCGAAGGCGTTCCAGCAGGACGGACGGAAGATATCGCCGGCGGGCACGTTGTGCATCGCCACGGGGATGCGCAGCATGGAGCAGAAGGTGATCAGGTCCGCGCCGATGTGGCCGTAGCTGATCGCGCCATGGTTTGCGCCCCAGTTGTTCATCACGTCGTAGGCGGTCTTGAACGGGCTGCCGTCCTTGCCATCGCAGCGCGGAGTGAACCAGGTGCAGGGCCAGGTGTAGTCCGTGCGCTTCCAGAGCTTGTCGTTCACTTCGTCGGGCAGTTCCACCGTCCAACCTTCGGCGATTTGCAGCATCGGGCCCAGGCCGTCCACCAGATTCAGGCGGATCATTGTGGCGGGCATCTGGCAATCGGTCAGGAAGCGGGAAGAATATCCGCCGCCGCGGAAGTAGCCCAGATCGGCGTAGTTCCAAGTGGTGTGCTTCATGATGGCTTCCTGGTCGGCCTCGGTTACTTCGTACCAGGGCTTCATCAGGCGTTCGCCGTTCTCATTGCGGGCCTGTCCGTTGGCGTCCAGGCAGCAGGCGCCGGAATTGATCAGGTGGATAAAGCCGCCGTTTTCCTTCGCCACGCCCTCAATATCGTAGCCGGTGCAGCGCTTCACGGCGTCGGGGCTCCAGTAGGTGCGCACGTCGGCGAACATCTGCGCGCGGTTGGTCAGCAGCTTCATAAACAGCATGCCCAAACCGTTAAGTACGTCGTTTTCTGTGGCCAGAATGTAAGGTTCGCGTGCGCCCTTATGGTCGAAGGACGTGTTGAGCATGGCCTCGGGGAAGTCGCAGTTGGGGTAGAAATCCGTCCACTGGCGCTGGCCCTGGAAACCCGCGGCGATGGCGTTGTGGCCCACCATCTCTTCCTCGTTGCCCGCGGGCAGGTTGGGATTGCCGTTCATCAGATCCTTGATGATCAGATACATCTTCAGCGTGAATTCCCAGTCCTTATCCTTCTGCTCGCGGCTCTTTTGCAGCGATTCGGGGTTCTTGTCGAAGCCCTCGATGACGTTCTTATCCGCCCAGGCCTTCAGCTGCTGATATTCGGCTTCATCGTAAATGCCCAGTGTCATGCGGCGAATGACTTCGACCTCGTCCACGGATTCTACGCGCATGCCCAGATATTCCTCAATGAATTTGGAATCAATGATCGAACCGCCGATACCCATGGTAACGGAACCGATCTGCAGGTAGGACTTGCCGCGCATCGTGGCGGCGGCAACGGCGGCACGGCCGAAGCGCAGCAGCTTTTCCTGCACGTCCGCAGGAATGGAGGTATCGTCCGCTTCCTGAACCTCGTGGCCATAGATGCCGAAGGCTGGCAGACCCTTTTGCGCATGCGTGGCCAGTACGGAGGCGAGGTACACCGCGCCGGGACGCTCGGTGCCGTTAAAGCCCCAAACGCCCTTAATGGTGTTGCGATCCATATCCATGGTTTCCGAGCCGTAGCACCAGCAGGGCGTCACCGTGAGGGTGATGGCCACGCCGTTGTTGCGGAACTTTTCTTCGCAGGCGGCGGATTCGGCTACGCGGCCGATGGTGGTGTCGGCGATGATGACCTTTACAGGCTCGCCGTTGGAATAGCGCAGGTTTTCCTCAAAGAGCTTTGCGGCGGATTTGGCCATATTCATGGTCTGCTCTTCCAGACTTTCGCGCACCTTCAGCGCGCCGCGGCGGCCGTCGATGGTGGGACGGATGCCAATTACGGGATAGGAACCCACATACCTGTTTTCTGCCATAGTTTTTTCCTCCTGAAAATAATATTTTTGCAATCTTTTGCATAATCACATCATATTTGATTTAATCACAATATAACATTGATATTCCGTTCTGTATTGTGGTATAATCACAGAAAATGGTCGGATTTTCACATGCACCCCGGTCGGGCAAAAAAGGAGGTTCCGGAAGATGCACTATCTGGATTATCACGAGCAGATTCAGCACCGAACCAATGATTTCCCGCTGGCCTATTATTATGTGGACGAGCATTTCGCCCGCTACCGGATGACCATGCACTGGCACAAGGAAATGGAGATTATTCTGGTGCGCAGCGGCAGCATACGCTTCTATCTGGACGATTGCGAGCTTCGGGCAAAGGCGGGCGACCTGTTGACGCTGGGAAGCGGCGTGATACATGGCGGCGAGCCGGACAACTGCGTCTACGAGTGCATTGTGTTCGACCCGCAGGCGCTTACACCGCAGCTGGAATCGCTCAGGGACGAGTTGCGGCCGCTGCTGCGCAATAATATTTTTTTGAAAAGTAGTGCGATTGAGGCTGATTCGCGGCTGCACGACGCGGTGCAGCGCCTGTATGCGCTGGTTGAGGGCAATTTTGACGGCCGTGGCCTTGAAATGATGGGGGCGATTTTCAACTTTCTGGCCTGTCAGCTGCACAATCTTTCCAACGCGCAGCTGCAAACCGTGTCCGAGCAGCGCTGGCAGAAGGCTGAACAGCTCAAGCCCGCGCTGGAATATATCGAGCAGCATTACAGCCAGCGCATCACGCTGGAGACGCTGGCGAAGCTGACCGGGTTTTCGCCCAAGTATTTCTGCCGGTACTTCCGCACCATTGTACATCGCTCGCCCATCGATTATTTGAACTGTTATCGCGTGGAATGCGCGGCGCATCTGCTGGCCACCACGGACATGAACGTGGCCGAGGCGGCGGTGCATTGCGGTTTTTCCGATTCCAGCGCCTTCATCAAGCAGTTTCGAAAGTATAAGGACACCACGCCCAAGCAGTATAAGCTGCGCATAGCGCAGGGGTGAGAATTGTCGAGGTTTCTTTATAAATCCGGTTCCTTAATGTAGTCCCCCTGCCGAAACCGGCAGGGGGACGCGCTTTGGTATGGACGCGCCTTATCCGTCAGCAGGTACTGCCGGGACAGACGCGGATCAGCGTCAGCGTGAATACATTCTGTACCACAGACGGCGTGGAAATAGAAATGGCCGCGCTGCTGCGCAGCGTGAGCAGATCGCCGCCATCAGCGGTGAAGATCGCCATGCCGGTCACAGAGGTGACGGCGGTATCGGTGGTAGCCGAGGTAAGCTGCTGCGTGGAACCGGACAGGGTCGTGCCGTCCAGTGCCAGTGAAAGGTCAGTGGACACTTCCTGCGCCACGGGTATGTTCGCCGTGTAGACGGCCAGATAGGTGCCGCCATGCAGAATTTCAATGCCGCCGCGCGGGCAGGCGCGGAAGTAATCGGAATTGCCCACCGTCTGTCCGAGCGGGACTACGCCCGAGGTGAGCGCCGTGGTTTCCACCTGCGGCGTGGCGGGCAAAACTACGTCCACCGGCGCGCTGCGCGTGAACAGGGCGCAGGGCAGACAGTTTTCAACCTCCTCCGGAGCGGGGGCAGGCGAGTGGGGCGGCATCGGCGGCCAGGGCCAGCAGCAGGGCATGCAGTGCTTCGGCGGCCAGGGGCCGGGTGCACAGGGGCCATTGTAATAGGGTGGGTTGCGGTAATACTGATCGCAGGCGGGCCTGCCGCAGTGGGAAATCGGCCCGGCAACGCTGCCCAGCGCGCCACAGCCGCCGCAGCCCCGGTTTCGGCAGCCGCAATTACGGTTATTTGCCATAGAATGATTGCTCCTTTCTTTCGGATGCAGGCGCATCCGTGGGATCGGTTCATCCTATGCGGGGAATGGACGCGTGGTGCGGAAAACGGGGGGCGTGGTGCGGAAAACGGGGGGCGAGCTGCGTATATAATGCCGTATGCTGCGGCATGTGCGGCGGCTATTGTTAAGAAATGCGTGCGAGTATTCACAAAACGTGCCTTTCTATGCTATAATATATAATAGAGTATGTATAATTATTTTTGTCGCAGAGTAAATGCGGAAAGGGGGACGGAACGGATGAGGCATGGCGTGATGAAACGATGGCTGGCCGCGCTGCTGAGCATGCTGACGTTGCTTGCACCGCTACCCGGCATGTTCGCTGTGCTGGCGGAGACGCCGGTCACGCAGGAAAGCGCCGTTGAAACCCCGCGCCCGGAGCCGCCCGCACAGGTCAAAACCGAAGTGCCGGCTGAAACCGCCGCCCCGGTTACGGCTGCGCCGATTACGGCCTCCCCGGCTACGCCTGAACCGGCCGCACCGGCCGTCACGCCGGAGCCCACGTCCGCCCAGCCGGAAGAGACGACTGCGCCCGAGGAGACGGCTGCGCCTCAGCCCACGGAAAGTTCGGGGCCGGAGGCTACGCCTACGCCGGAGCTTACGCCCGAACCGGGAGTTACTGCGGAACCGACTGTGGAAGCAACGGCGACCGCGGAAGCGGAGCCCACGCCCGTGCCAGACGCATCGCCTACACCATTGCCGGACGATGAAGAGGAAGATCAGGCCGACAGCGACAGCAAGCTCGAGGACGGCGCGCTGCAGATTGTTTCTACAAAGCCCTACGCGGGCTGGCACGGCGTGACGCCCAGCGGCGAACAGGGCATGCCCATTCCCATGCTATTTCAGACCGATTATCCGGATACGGTATGCACCATTCGCGGCATTGAGCGCTCGGTAGCTACGTCCGGCTGTGCGGCTACGAGCCTTTCGATGGTCATCGCGTATCTCACTGGCAACACGGAACAGAATCCGTCCGTGCTGTTCTGCGATTCGGTGGAGCGCGGCCTGTATCAGGGCGCGGGCTGGAGCCACAATACGTTGAGCTATTATGCTTCTCAATACGGCGTGAAGAGCCGCTGGATTCGCAACAGCGGCAAAGCGATTGTCGAAGCGCTGTCTGCGGGCAAGCCGGTGATCGCGCATATGGGTCCCGGTATCTTCACGCGGCGCGGCCACTATGTGGTGCTGCGCGGTCTGACGGCGGACGGCAAGGTGTTGATTAACGATCCGGTAAGTCCGTCGAAGTGCCGGCAGGCCTTTCCAATTAAGACTCTGCTGACTCAGGCCAAAAACGGCCAGGCTTTCATGGTGTGTTGGGCCGACGATATGCCCGAATATTCCGCTGAACAAATCGCGCAGCGCGCTGCGACGGACGAGACGGAAGGCGAGCTTGCGCCCATGTTCGAAATCGAAGTCGTGCCTGCGAGCGGTAGTGGAACCGTTCGGCAGAACAGCGCACGCCTGCGCAGCGCGCCGGACAAGGCCGCCGAGGTGGTAGGCCTGTTGAGCCGCGGCGATGAGGTTGAAATTATGGGCATGGTTGCGCCCGCGCGCGACGGTTGCGTATGGTGGCAGATTTCGTGTGGTGGCCAGACCGGCTTCATTCATGGAGATATGCTTTCGGCACAGGCAAATACACCAGAACCAATGGTCGAGCCCACGCTGGCGGCGCCCGGAGCTGAAGCTGAAGCAACGATTGAGCCTGCGGCAGCGCCTACGCCTGAACCTACGCCCGAGCCCACGGCAACGCCCGAACCCGTGCGCAGCTGTGTGCCGCGCGAGAATGCTGTGCGCCTGCATGCCGAAGCAAATCTTGAATCGCCCGTCGTGTGCCTGGTACATATGACCGACACGCTGGAAATTGTGGATGAGATTGCTGCGGCAGACGGAACGATCTGGTTCGCAGTGAAGGATGCGCACATGATAGCGCCGCGCTACGTACGCAGCGATATGGTGGTTGAAAACTGACCGGCTGGCGAAAGAATTGTTGGCGTATCCCTTCGGGGTCTGCTGACCCGCAAAACTTTGGTTTTGTCAATCACTATCCAAAGAAGGCCCTCCGATACCGCGATGGTATCGGAGGGCCTTCAGTTGTCTAAAGAAAGGAAATCGGCAAAAGGGTTGGAGTTTTGCAGGCTGGCCGCGCCTCCGCAGGAGTCGCGACTGCTATAAACGCACCGGAGCGTTTACTATGCAAAAGCTCCGGCAGCGTCGGCCTGGAATCCGCAGGATTCGTCCGAGCTGGTCGCGCCTGCCGTAGGCAATGGCGCGACTGCTATAAACGCACCGGAGCGTTTGCTATGCAAAAGCTCCGGTAGCGCCGGACTAAAATCCGCAGGATTCGTCCGAGCTGGTCGCGCCTGCCGTAGGCAACGGCGCGACTGCTATAAACGCACCGGAGCGTTTGCTATGCAAAGGCTCCGGCAGCGCCGGCCTGGAATCCGTAGGATTCGTCCGAGCTGGTCGCGCCTGCCGTAGGCAATGGCGCGACTGCTATTGCTATAATAAAGTTGTATTCGTCGTATCAATCGATGGACGGTTGTTCTGTCGACGCGTCGGACGGCTTACTCGACGGATCTGGTACGGGCGTTATCTCGGGCATGCCCGCGGTGGGCGCATCGGACGGCGCAGATGACGGGCTGGCGGCGGGCGTTGCGGTCGGTACAGGCGTGGGCGTCGCGGTGGGCGCAGCCGTGGGCGTCACAGTGGGCGTTGCGGTTGGCGCGACCGTGGGCGTCGCGGTCGGCGTGGCCGTTGGTACAGGCGTGGGCGTGGCCGTCAGCTCTGGTGTGGCTGTCGGTTCAAGCGTAGGCGCGGGGGTCGGTTCAACGGTAGGCATCGCAGTCGGTACGGCAGTTGGCCGGGCCGTCGCATTCACAGTTGGCGCAGCTCCGCTGTGCTTCGCCCAGCGGGCGAGCAGTGGCATTTCATATTCGGGTACGGCCGCGGTGAATTCCAATTGGCCGTTTTCAGCGCGGGTCAGATAACACCAGCCCATGAAGGCGTAGCCCTTTGCGGTGGGCGCTGGCAGCGGCAGCAGCGTAGCTGAGGCAAGGCTGCACGAGGGATACAGTTGGCGGCGATTCAGCGCGTTGGCAAAGCTGACGGTGTAGGCGTCGGCCCGAAACTGAGCTTCTTCCACGACGAACAGGATACGCAGTACTTCGCCGCCGCAGGTTACGCGTACGTCAAAGGTGCTGTTTTTCGCGGTTTCAGGCGCTTCTGCGAAAACCATGAGCGTGTCATTTGACAGCGCGGCGGACACAGCGCAACCAAAGGCCTCGACGCTTTTACCGGCTTCGAGCGCGGTTTCAACATCGTTTGCGAGCAGCACCGCGTTGATTTGCGCGGCATCCGCACTGGAAACGCTGATTTCACAGCGCTCGCCGGCTGCCAGCAACATTAGGTATTCGGCGGCGTTCTGCGGATCGTCCACTTCAATTGTATTAGCTGTTTTTACATCGCTGATGAATGCGGTTTCCGCTATCGCCGGAATCAGCAGGCAGGCAATGAGCAGGGCCAGCGCGGCGATCAGGCCGGGGTGGCGGGATACGCTTCGAACCATGTTTTTCCCTCCTAAATAGTCCGGATATGGGGGAGTACTTCGTAGGCCGGATGCTTATGGTTTGCGACTGCTTTCGCCTGAAAGCAGTTCATTGCCGCTGTGGCGTTATCTGATCAGCTTATTGCGCAGCTTGTTTATGTACAGCTGCGTCATCACGGCCAGCAGGCGATCGTAGATCAACAGTGTGACATTTCCGATAATCAGAAAGGCAACGCCCATAAACAATCCCATTTCACGGTATTCCGCTGCCAGCTGCGTCAGGCCGAACACGAATACACCGCAGACGTAGGTGAGTCCCGCGGCAAGGTTGAACGTCAGCAGCTTTGCACCTACGCGCAGGAAGGGGTTTCGGATTTGTGTCAGCCGCCAGCGCAGCACCGGATAGTGGCCCAGAAACAGAAACAGCAGCGCGCTTTCCTTATCCGGGCTCAGAATCAATGAGAGCAGCGCGATGGCTGCGTAGGCGCTCCAGCTCATCCTTTCGCCGCATTCCACGAACACGGGAATCAGCATCAGTCCCGCCAGCGCGGGGCAGCAGAACGTAGCCAGCGGAATCAGATTGCCCAACATCATAATGCCTGCCGCCAGCGCACAGAGCATGCCGGTGAGCGCGAGTTTCTTCGTCTGCTTCATTCCGTTGTTCCTCCGGCGCAGCGAAGCACCCAATAACCCTTGTCGCGGGCGATGCGTTCCACATCTGAGTAAATGGTTTGCAGGTAGCGCTGCGCCGATTCCGCGCCCTGCTGCTTTCGGATGACGATGTACAGCGCGCCATTCTGATTTAGATGTGCGCGCGCCGCGGCAAACAGGCCGTAAATCACGGCCTTGCCTGCGCGGATGGGCGGGTTCAATACGATGGCGGAAAACGTGCCGAAGATACTTTCAAAGCCGTCGCTGACGTGGGTATGGGCGTTATGCACGCCGTTTGCCGCACAGTTCTTTTCCGCCAGCGCCACGGCGCGCTCGTTGATATCCGTCATCAGGATTTCGGCTTCCGGATATTTTTTGCCCAAGGCGACGCCCACCGGCCCCCAGCCGCAACCCAAATCCAGAATTCGGCCGGAAAGCTCCGGCAGCGCCTCGAGCAGGATGCGCGTGCCCATATCCAGTCCGTCGCGGCAGAACACGCCCGCGTCTGTGGTGCATTTGAAGCTCATGCCCAGCGCGCGGTATTCCACAGCCCTGGGATCGGAAGCCGCGGTGGGCGCGGCGCTGTAATAATGTTCCATATTAATTTAATCCATCTCCTCATAGCAGATCGCTCATCTGCTTCAGACCTGATATTTCCTCGGCGGTCAGCGGCCGAAATTCGCCGGGCGCGAGCGCAGGGTCCAGCGTCACGCAACCGATGCGCAGCCGCGAGAGCGAGAGCAGCGGGTGTCCCACAGCGGCGAACATGCGCTTGACCTGATGAAACTTGCCCTCACTCAGCGTCACGTCCGCCATGGAGGTTTCTCCGGCGGACAGAATGTCCAGCTTTGCAGGCAAGGCGGTGAAATCCGAAAGCACCAGTCCCTCGGCGAAGCGCGCCGCATCCTCCGCGTCCAGACGCCCTTCGCATATGGCACGGTACAGCTTTTCCGCTTTCCAGCGCGGCGAAATGAGCCGGTGCGCCAGCTGGCCGTCGGTGGTCAGCAGTACCAGACCCGTCACATCGCGGTCGAGCCGACCCACGGGACCGATCCTGCGCCGGGCGTACTTTTCCGGCAGCAGCGATACCACCGTTGGCAGGCGCTTGTCCTCTGTGGCAGTGATGACGCCGGCGGGCTTGTTCAGCATCAGATAGAGCTCGGCGTCCGCGTCGATTGGCGCGCCGTCCAGCTGCACGGCGGAAATTTCCACATTGAGCCCCGGATCACGCACGACCGCGCCGCTCACCTGCACGCGCCCGGCGGCGATCATCGCCTTTGCTTGTGTGCGTGAGCAGCCCGTGAGCGCGAGCGCTCTGTCCAGCCGCATATCCGTTCACCGCCTCTTTCATTTATCCCTGCCTACATTATAACAGACCCCGGCGGCATGTGCAACCGGAGTCTGAGAAAGCGCAGTATTGACTTTTTGCGGAGGCGTATTCCGCATCGGCTTTATTGAGGCACAGGAATAAGTAAAGCCGAAGCTTTATGTTCTGGCGGCTCAAGCAGGTGGACGCCGAAACGATTTCGGCGGGCGGGCCGGGCCGTCAAGCATCCGGCACGCGCAGCTGCCAGAACGCTACGGCGGCCGCGGCGGCCACATTCAGCGAATCTACGCCGTGCGCCATCGGGATACGGACGCAGTAGTCGGCCATGGCGATGCTCTCCGGGCGCAGGCCGTTGCCCTCCGAGCCCAGCAGCAGCGCCAGCCGCGGTTCGGCGGCGAGCACCGGGTCAAGCACGGACACGGCGTCCGCGCGCAGCGCGAGGGCAGCGATTTTGAAGCCCTGCGCGCGCAGCAGCGCCATGCCTGCATCGGGCTGACCGTCAATGCGCGCCCAGGGGATATGAAATACCGTGCCCATACTCACGCGCGCGGCGCGCCGGTGCAATGGGTCGCAGCAGTCGGATGCAAGCAGCGCCGCGTCCATGCCAAGCGCCGCCGCCGAACGCAGAATCGCGCCCACGTTTGTGGGATCGGTCACGTTTTCAAGCACAGCTACGCGGCGCGCCTGCGCGAGCAGGGCGGCGGCGCTCGCCAGTTTGGGGCGGCGCATGGCGCATAGAAAGCCGCGGGTGAGCGCGTAGCCGGTCAGCTTTTCCAGCAGCGCGCGCTCCGCAGTGTAAATTTCGGCATTTGGGCAGCGGGCGACGACTGCGCGCCCAACCTCGGATTCAAGCTGTCGCCGCTCCATCAGCAGCGAAATTGCTTCGCAGCCTGCGTCCAGCGCGCACAGAATCACCTTCGCGCTCTCGGCAATGAACAGGCCCATTTCGGCGTTTTGCCGGTTGCGCAGCTGGGCATCGGTAAGATTTGTGAACGGCGCGAGTTCAGGCGCGTCCAAGCGGGTTATTTCAATGATTCGCGGACTCATTTCGCCGCCTCCAGCCGCTTTTCCAGGCACACGAGCTGCACGCCAGGAATGCCGTTGAATACGCAGGGGACAATTCCGGCTTCGCGGTAACCCAGCCGCGCGTACATGCGGCGCGCGCGCAGGTTGCGGGCGTTGGTGTCCATGCGCAGGACGGCGCAGTCATGAGCGCGGGCATAGTCCTCATAAAAGGCCACGAAGCGCGGGCCGATTCCCAGTCCGCCCATTTCCGGATCTACCACCAGCGTGTGTAGCACCATGATTTCATTGTCTGCGGCTGCAAAACCCCACGGGCAGGCCGCGTATTCGGGTACCTGCACGCGATTGATGCGCGCGGCGGCCGCGATTCTGCCGTCCATCTCCAGAACGAACAGGTCGCCTGCAGTCAATGCCGCTTTGGCCGTGGCGGCGGTGGGGTAAACGCCGCGAATCCAGCCGATCTGTGCGCGGCCGGTTTCCTCCATATCGTGAATGCGCTCGTAAATCGCCGCTACGGCGGGAATATCCGCGGCGGTTGCAAGGCGAATGTTAACATTACTCATGAAATTCTCCTCCTGAAAATATTGTAGCACAGGGCGCGCAATATCGCAATAATGCGGCGCGCAAACGTTTTTTTCGCTCAAAATGAAAAAATGTTCGGATTTCGTATTGACAGAATATTAACATACATGGTAAAATACCATAGTCGGCGGTAGTGATGCCGCATGGTAGTCAAATATAGTAAGGAGAAAGAAAAGATGAAGAAGATTCTGGTTATGGTTCTGGCTCTGATTCTTGCCCTGGGCAGCATGGCTGCACTGGCGGAAGATATCGACTGGCGCGCATGCGAAGGCAGCGAGCTGATGGTTTACGTCGGCTGCGACGAGGAGCATGGCGCCGCCGTGGTTAAGGCCTTTGAAGAAAAGACCGGCATCAAGACCAGCTATACCCGCCTTTCCGGTAACGATTGCTACACCCGTATTCTTGAGGAACGCGAAAATCCGCAGGCCGACATCTGGTACGGCGGCACCTGGGATCCCTACATTGCGGC
>CAKUDW010000012.1 GCA_934645275.1 uncultured Clostridia bacterium | reverse complement strand
TCCATCAGCACAACATCGGCGGCCTCGATGGCGGCATCGGAGCCCATCGCGCCCATCGCGATGCCGATATCGGCGCGGGAGAGCACCGGCGCGTCGTTCACGCCGTCACCTACGAAAGCCAGCTTGCCCTTACGGCCAGGTGCGCTGAGCAGCTTCTCCACTTCATCCACTTTGTCGCCGGGCAGCAATTCGCTGCGCACCTGATCCACGCCCAGGCGCTCGGCCACATAGTCGGCCACCTTTTTAATGTCGCCGGTGAGCATGACCGTCTTTTCCACGCCAGAAGCTTTCAACGCGGCGATGGCGGCCTTCGAAGTGTCCTTTTCCACATCGGAAATTACGATGTGGCCGGCATACTTGCCATCGATCGCGATGTGGATAATCGTGCCAACGCTGTGGCAGTTCACATAATCCACGCCCAGCTGCGCCATCAGCTTATCATTGCCCGCGGCGACATCTGTGCCGTCTACCTTTGCAATTACGCCCTTGCCGCTGATTTCGCGGATGTCCTTTACGCGCTCACGGTTCAGTTCTTTACCATAGGCGCGCTGCAAGCTGCGGCTGATTGGGTGGGAGGAAGCGCATTCTGCCAGCGCCGCATATTCCAGCAGCTTTTCCTGCTCCATCACGCTGTGATGTACGCCGCTGACTTCGAATACGCCGCGGGTGAGCGTGCCGGTCTTGTCGAATACGACCACCTTTGTCTGCGACAGCGCTTCCAAGTAATTTGAGCCCTTAATGAGGATGCCTTCGCGGCTCGCACCGCCCAGGCCCGCGAAGAAGCTCAGCGGAATGCTGATGACCAGCGCACAGGGGCAGCTGATGACCAGGAAGGTCAGTGCGCGGTAAATCCACACGTTCCACTGGCCCGGCATGCCCGCTAACAGCCGCACCAGCGGGGGCAGCACTGCCAGCGCCAGCGCGCCGTAGCACACGGCGGGCGTGTACACGCGGGCAAACTTCGAAATGAAGTTTTCGGATCTGGACTTGTGCGAACTGGAATTTTCCACCAGCTCCAGAATCTTTGCCACGGTGGATTCGCCGAACTCGCGGTTGGTCCTGATTTTCAGCACACCGCTCATATTGATGCAGCCGCTGATGATTTCGTCGCCCGCGCCTACGTCGCGCGGTTGGCTCTCGCCGGTCAGCGCGCTGGTGTTCAGCGTGGAAGTGCCATCGACGACCACGCCGTCGATCGGTACCTTTTCGCCCGGCTGTACCACGATCAGACTGCCCGTGGGTACCTCCTCAGGGTCTACGCGGCGAAGCTTGCCGCCTTCCTCAATGTTGGCGTAATCCGGCCGGATATCCATCAGTGCGCTGATGTTGCGGCGGCTCTTGCCAACGGCGTAGCTCTGGAACAGTTCGCCAATCTGGTAAAACAGCATTACGGCCACGGCCTCGCTGTAATCACCGCTCTTTTCGTAAATTGCCAGGCCGATCGCGCCCAGCGTCGCCACCGCCATCAGGAAGTTTTCATCGAACAACTTCCGGTTCAGGATGCCCTTGAAGGCCTTGAGCAGAATGTCGTAGCCGATTACGGCATAGCTGAGCAGATATAGCGCCGCGCTGATCCATGCGCAAGCCTGCGTCAGTTTCGCTGCAATCAGCGTGACGGCGGCAATGACGATGCGCACCAGCATCTTTTTCTGCTTCTTATTCATAGCCATTTCTCCTTTCGCGGGGCGCGCCCAGACGCTTTTTCGGGGTTATTTCTCAGTCCAGATAGATTTCGCAGTCATCCTCGACCTTCTTGCAGCGCTTCACGACTTCCTTCATCACCGCGTGTACATCCTGGCCGTCTTCGAAGGTCACGATCATTTTCTGCGTCATGAAGTTCACAACTGCGTCGGCCACGCCGGGCATCTTTTTGGTTTCTTCTTCCATCAGGTTTGCGCAGTTCGCGCAGTCCACTTCGATTTTGTAGGTCTTCTTCATTGCGTTTGCCCTCCGTTGTCATTGAATTTAATGATTAAGCACTTGTTTAATCGTTATGCCTAAAGTATAATCATGGAGGAACGGGAAGTCAACTGTTTGGGCGTATTATCTTCCGAACGGGCGAAAAGTATTTCCAAACGGAATATAAAGGACGGTGTTTTTGAAATGGCGGAGCTTATCCTGCCGCACCACCATGAGAGCGACTGCAAAATTGAACAGCTGAACCAGTGCCTGCGGCGAACGGAGCACTTTCAGGCCGTGGCCGACGTATTTCGTCAGTTGGCGGACAGCAGCCGCATTCGCATATTCTGGCTGCTGTGTCACTGCGAGGAATGCGTGCTGGATATTTCGGCGCTGATGGAAATGAGCAGCCCGGCAGTCTCGCATCACCTGCGCCAGCTCAAGGACAGCGGCCTGATCGTAAGCCGTCGCCGCGGGCGCGAGGTGTGCTATCGCGCGTCGGACAGCGAGCAGGCGCAGCTGCTGCACGTAATGATTGAAAAGACCATGGCCATTGCCTGTCCGGAGGAAAGCGATATTTCCGAAATCGCGCCGCGCCAGCTGTCGCCGGACGAGCGCGCGGGCGCGGAGACCGCGCAGTATCCACAGGAACAGGTGGAGATCGTGCACCGCGTGCATGAAACGCTGACGGCCGACCTGTCCAGCCGCGTCACCATAGACGAGCTTTCGCGCCGCTTCCACATCAATCCCTCCACGCTGAAGGCGCTGTTTAAGGCGGTCTACGGCAATTCCATCGCGGCGCATGTGCGCGAGCACCGCATGGAACGCGCGGCCGCGCTGTTGCGCGACGGCGACGATAGCGTGGCCGAAATTTCGCGTGCCGTGGGCTACGAGAGCCCCAGCAAGTTCACGGCGGAATTTCGTAAGGTGTATGAAATGCTGCCCACCGAATACCGCAGACTTGCCAGGCGCGACGGCATGAATCTGCATATTTAATCTGTATTCGCTTGATAATTGCATCGAATCGTTATAAAATAATGCAGTAAAAGCAATTCGGAGGTGCAATGTGCGGGAATTTGATTTCAAAGCATCCGCTGCAAAGCTCTTGACAAACGATATCGTCAATATGCTTGGCTATATCCATGAATATAAGGGACAACAGAACCTTTTTATCGAAGCAAAGGCGGATGTGCTGTCGCATCTGCTGGAAATTGCAAAAATACAGTCCACAGAGGCATCCAACCGCATTGAGGGGATTTATACTTCGGATGATCGCATTCAGGCTCTTGTGAAAGAGAAGTCCGCGCCGCGCAACCGCAATGAAAATGAAATTGCTGGCTATCGCGACGTGTTGGCGACGATTCACGAGAACTATGACTACATCCCTCCTCGTGCGAACGTTATCTTACAGCTTCATCGTGACCTGTATCAGTACAGCGGCATTGGTATCGGTGGTCACTTCAAAAATACCGACAACATGATTGAGGAAGAGTTAGAAGACGGAACGAAGAGAGTGCGCTTTCGTCCTGCGACTGCGTTTGAAACGCCAGCTATGATTGAAAATCTCTGCAATCAGTTTTTGCGGGAAGTGGATCGCGGCGAGGTTGACCCACTGCTGCTGATCCCTATGTTCGTGCTGGATTTTCTCTGCATCCATCCTTTCAACGATGGCAACGGGCGTATGAGCCGTCTATTGACCCTCTTGCTGCTGTATCGCAGCGGGTATATCGTCGGCAAGTATATCAGCATCGAAATGCTGATTGAAAAGACGAAGGATACCTATTACGATGCGCTGCAAGCAAGCTCTATCGGCTGGCATGATGGCACGAACGACTATATGCCGTTTGTCTCCTACACGCTGGGCATTATCAAGAGCGCATACAAGACATTCTCTGAGCACGTAGAACATCTGACCACAAAGGGGATATCCAAGCCAGAGCGCGTGCGCCAGTTTATTGAAAACAGGCTGGGGAGGGTGAGCAAAAAGGACATTATGGATGCTTGCCCTGATATCAGTGCCACAACCATTGAAAAGGCCCTTGGCGATTTGGTGAAGAATGGTACGATCATCAAGATTGGCAATGGACGGGGAACGGGATATGTGTATAACAGATAGATGACAAACATATATAATGGAGGAGTACGAATATGCTCGCTGATTGGATAAGGAGTATTGCGTCGTCAATGAAGAAATAGAACCCAATGCATCAATGATTGGAGGATGTGAAATGGATATTTTTGAAACAGCCGGATTTGTCTGGGAAAATGACTGCTCAGGGGATTATAGACATCGCTAGAGGAGTTGGGAATAATACCAATACTTAATTAGATTGAAAGTGGTGTGTCGTTTTGTGTCTGATAGATTTCTCTACAGGTTTGATGCAAATCGACACACCTTTATATCAATTTGTAGAAAGATGGAGCCCGCCTTCTGAAAATGCAAGTCATCTTGTAGAAAGTTGTAAGAGGTTATTGCTCAGTCCATTCATTTACATCATTTGTTTTGATGTCTCTTTTGGCTCGTCCGGCGCGGCGGCGCACATTGACAAATGCCCGCAGCGGGTTTATTATGAATTGTCAGCGTGTTCCACTAGCCGCCGCCATAAGCAGGGCGGCGGCTAGTGGAACACGCCGATCCGCAAGGAAATATGACAGGGAGGCAGAATGCATGCTGCGTGGGCAGATTGAGCGCTTTGTGCCCTTCAACGAACAGGAGGCTCGGGACAAAACGTTGATTCAGGGTTGCATCGAGCGCTTTGACGACGTGTTTACCCGCGAAAATCGCCTGGCTCATGTCACGGCGTCGGCGTGGGTGGTCAATCCCGCGCGCAGCAGGGCGCTGATGGCGTATCACAATATCTACAATTCGTGGAGCTGGCTCGGTGGCCATGCCGATGGGGAACGCGATTTGCTGGGCGTAGCGCTGCGCGAGGTGCGCGAGGAGAGCGGCATTGCGCGCGTGCGGCCGCTTTCGACAGAAATTTTTTCCATGGAGGCGCTCACGGTGGACGGCCATGTGAAGCGCGGCGAATACGTTTCCAGCCACCTGCACCTGAATTTTACCTACCTGCTTGAAGCTGACGAGAATCAACCGCTGCGCGCCAAGACTGATGAGAATAGCGGCGTAAAGTGGTTTGCACTGGCGGATGCGGTGGTGGCGTCTACGGAGCCGTGGTTCCAGGTGCACATATATGCGAAGCTCAATCAGAAACTTGTGGAATTTGTAAAGCGTGAAGGGAGATAGATGCGATATGAGAAGAATTAGGGGAATGCTGGCGGCGCTGTTGGCTGTGCTGATGCTGCTGGGCGCGGCCTGTGCCGAAGCGGTCGAGACGAATGGAGCTGCAACGCTGGAGGCGGCGGATGCTGTGCTGAACGATGAAACTGTGCGCGCAGCGCTTGACGAGCTGGACGACGCGGACTATAACGGCGCGTGGGAAGTGCTGTCCGCAGGCGAGACGATTCGGCCAGGTACGAAAAATCAGGCCGCAAGAGGGCTGCAAAAGCTGCTGAAAGCGCTCGGCGCGACGATCTATGTGGACGGCAACGCCGGCTCCAAGACTTTTGCCGCACTCAACGAAGCGCGTGCGGAATTTGGCGCGGCGCCCGTGGATACGGCGGATGCAGCGTGCTTTGCACGGCTTGTGCTGTGGTTGCGCGTGCGTCAGAGCCCGGAGAACGCCGAAGCGCTGATTCGTGGCGCGGGCTTTGAAGAGGGCGAAATGAGCTACTGGCTGGCCTGCGCAGATTTGGCAGCGGGACGTGGCTATCGTGCGGCGCAGCTGTTTGCCGCCTGCGGCTGGAGCGACGGCGCGGCGCGTGCTGAAGCATGCGCGCAGCCCTGGCCCGCGACAGGCGAAATTTACCGCGCAGACGATCTGGAAGGCCGAGGCATGCAGCTGGTGCTGGTGGTACAGGGTCAGCCTGAAGGGCAGGCTACGCTGGCCAAGCTCTATCTGGGTGGCAAACTTGTTTCGGCACTGTTCATTGGCCAGGAGGGGCGCGCGTCGGTCAGACTGCCCGGTGGCAATTATTCCGTGCATCTGGGTGCGGGCGAGAACTGGTACGGTCTCGACGACGCCTTTGGCGACGCGGGCAACTACGAGGCCATGCTCTTTGGCGAGAACGAACAGACCGTCACGCTGAAAGAGGGCATGAAGTATACCCTCACGCAAAATGACGACAGTCTTGCAGGTGGAGAGGATGGCGTTGGCAGCGCGGCGCTGAATCTGGATAATTTCTGATGAGGTTCAGTTTGCTAAAAAACAGGGGGATCTCGCTTCCCCGCCCACAGGCTTGCCAAAAATCTTTTTGACAAGCAAAATCCGGCGGTTCTTTGCAGGAACCGCCGGATTTTGCTTAAGGATCAGGAGTTAGCGAAGCCAGAGTTTTTGAAACACGCTCTAAACAAAGAATGCGTGGACAGGCGCGCGGAATGGTGATATACTAAAATAACGTCCTGAATTGTATTCAGCCGATGCGTTGCGCATCGATCATTTGCTCTGGAGGCTTAAGAAATGATTTCTCGTTCCAATCATCTGGATCATGTCCATTCCGATATTCGCGGCCCGCTGTATCAGGAAGCGCTGCGCATGGAGGCGGAGGGCACGCATATTCTCAAGCTGAACACCGGTAATCCGGCGCGCTTTGGCTTTGAGCTGCCGTCGAGCGTGCGCGAAGCGCTGACTGCTCAAATTGATCGGGCCGTGCCGTACTGCGATGTGCGCGGCATGATCGAGGCGCGCGATTCCATCTGCGCGTACCACGCTTCCCGTGGCTTGCAGGGCGTTACGCCGGACGACGTGTTCATCTGCAACGGCGTCAGCGAAGCGGCGTCCATGGTCGTCTCCGCGCTGATCGGAGCGGGCGACGAGATTTTGCTGCCGTCTCCGTGCTATTCGCTGTGGAGCAACAACGCTTATCTCTGCGGCGGCGTGCCGCGCTTCTATCGCTGTGATCCTGAAAATGACTGGAATCCCGATCCGGACGACATTCGCAGCAAGATCAACGACCGCACCAAGGCAATTCTGATCATCAACCCGAACAACCCCACGGGTGTGGTATACAGTCACGAGGTCCTGATGGAGATTGCAGAGATTGCCCGCCAGAATCATCTGGTGCTGCTGGCAGATGAGATCTATGATCGCCTGGTAATGGATGGCATAGCGCACGAGTCCATTGCGGCGCTCGCGCCCGATTTGCCCTGCATCACGTTCAACGGGCTGTCCAAGAGCCATATCGTATGCGGTTTCCGTTGCGGCTGGATGGTGTTTTCCGGCCCTGGGCTGGAAGAGGTCAAGGGCGGCGTAATGCAGCTGGCCGCCATGCGCCTGTGCGGAAACGCGCTGACCCAGCTGGTCATTCCGGCGGCAATGGCGGATCGCGCCAGTACGCAGAACATGATCGTGCCCGGCGGCAGGCTGTACGAGCAGCGCAGGGCGGTGATCGACGGCTTGAAGAAGATTGAAGGCGTTCACTACGTCACAAATCATGCGGCGTTCTACCTGTTCCCGGGGCTCGATCAGAAACTGTATAACTTCGAGGACGCGCACGATTTCTCCATAAAGTTTCTGCACGAGAAGCACATTCTGGTCATTCCGGGCGACGGTTTCGATTGGCACGAGGACATGCGGTTCCGCATCGTCATGCTGCCTGAACCGGCACAGCTCGCGGAGGCAATGGAGGAGCTGGGTGATTTCCTGAAGCATCACAGGCGGTAATTGCGCCGCTTATATCGCGTTGTTAATCAAAAAAGGTCGATTTAGCGCCGCTGAATAAGGGAACTTTGAAGCACAGAACGGTATAGTCCGGCGGCTATGCCGTTCTGTATTGTTTTTATTCGTTCTTCATACATTTTTAGATTGCCCGTGTGAAAGCAAATGCGCCGTTTTCACTTTTGTCTTCTCCCCAAAACAGCGCTGCGGCCGCGAATTCAACCTTCGCGGCCGCAGCATTTACGGAACGGTTCAATGTTTATTCCAATTCAAATGCGCCGGTATAGAGTTGATAATAAGTTCCTCTTTCGGCAATCAGCTTTTCATGGCTGCCGCGTTCAATGATGCGGCCGTGATCCAACACCATGATGACGTCGGCATTCTTGACGGTGGAGAGCCGGTGCGCGATGACGAACACGGTTCTGCCCTCCATCAGCTTGTCCATGCCGCGCTGCACGATGGCCTCGGTGCGCGTGTCGATGGAGGAAGTCGCTTCGTCCAACACCATGACCGGCGGATCAGCCACGGCGGCGCGCGCAATGGCGATCAGCTGGCGCTGGCCCTGGGAGAGATTCGCGCCGTTGTTTTCCAGTGGTGTATCGTAGCCCTTGGGCAGGCGGGTGATGAAATCGTCCGCGCCCGCCAGCTTCGCTGCCTGGCGGCATTCCTCGTCCGTCGCATCGAGCTTGCCGTAGCGGATGTTGTCCATTACCGTGCCGGTAAACAGGTTCGTATCCTGAAGCACCACGCCCAGACTGCGGCGCAGATCGGCCTTCCTGATCTTGTTGATGTTGATGCCGTCATAACGGATCTTGCCGTCGGCGATGTCGTAGAAGCGGTTGATGAGGTTGGTAATGGTGGTCTTGCCCGCGCCGGTCGCGCCTACAAAGGCCACCTTCTGGCCGGGCTCGGCGTAAAGCGTCACATCGTGCAGCACATCCTTGCCTTCCTCATAGGCAAAGTCAACGTTCACCAGCCGCACATCGCCGCGCAGCCGCGTATAGGTCACCTCGCCGCTGGCCTGGTGCGGATGCTTCCAGGCCCAGACACCGGTGCGATGGTCAGTCTCGCGCAGCGTGCCGTCTGCATTTTCCTCGGCGTTTACCAGCGTCACGTAGCCGTCGTCGGTTTCGGGCTGCTGATCCATCAGCGTAAATATGCGCTGCGCGCCCGCAAGGCCCATCACGATGGCGTTGATTTGCTGGGATACCTGGTTGACGTTGCCGGTGAACTGCTTGGTCATATTTAGAAAGGGCACCACAATGCTCAGTTCAAACGCCATGCCGGAAAGCGATATGTTCTTTAACCCCGACAACAGGAACAGGCCGCCCGCTACAGCCACCAGCACGTAGGTGATGTTGCCGATGTTCATGATGATCGGCCCCAGCGTGTTGGCGTAGGCGTTGGCGCGGCTGCTGTCCTCGAAGAGCGCGTCGTTCACCTCGTCAAAATCCTTCTGACAGGCGTGCTCATGGTTGAATACCTTCACGACCTTCTGGCCGTTCATGATTTCCTGAATGTAGCCCTCGGCGCGGCCCAGCGTGCGCTGCTGACGAATGAAGAATTTCGCGCTGCCGCCGCCCAGCTTCTTGGAAACCAGCAGCATCAACACTACGCCCAGCAGCACTACCAGCGTCATCCACAGGCTGTAATACAGCATGATGCCCAGCACGCAGATCACCAGGGTACCCGCGCGCAGCAGCGTGGGCATGGCCTGCGAAACCAGCTGGCGCAGGGTATCGATATCGTTGGTGTAGTAGGACATGATGTCGCCGTGCTTGTTGCTGTCAAAAAAGCGCACGGGCAGGTTCTGCATGCCGTTGAACATGGCGCAGCGCATCCGGCTCAGAAAGCCCTGCGTGATGTTGGCCATCAGCTGCGTGTATACGGCGATGGCGGCTACGGATACGATGTATATGCCGATCAGCAGCGCGATCAGCGGTATGATCTCAGCGCGCGCCGACGCCCAGTCGCCGCTTTCATACCAGGTCTGAATCACGGCGATTACCTTTTGCGTGAATATGGAGGGCACTGCTGCCGTGGCCGCGGATACCAGGATGCACACCGCCGTGAGCGGTACGAGCTTCGGATAGTATGCATACAGCATTTTCAGAATTCGGCCGAGCACGCCCTTCGTGCTCACCCTTGCGCCCGGCACGGGCTTATTCATCTGCTTCATCTTCTGCGCCTCCCATCGTCTGCGAGGTATAGACCTCGCGGTAGATTTCGTTGGATGCGAGCAGCTCCGCGTGCGTGCCCATGGCGGCAATTCGGCCGCCGTCCATCACGAGGATCAGGTCGGCATCCTGCACGGAGGCCACGCGCTGCGCGATGATGATCTTCGTGGTTTCGGGAATGTACTTGCGCAGGCCCTCGCGAATCAGCGCGTCGGTGCGGGTGTCCACGGCGGAGGTGGAATCGTCCATAATCAGTATTTTCGGCTTCTTCAGCAGCGCGCGCGCAATGCACAGGCGCTGTTTCTGGCCGCCGGAGACGTTTGCGCCGCCCTGTTCGATGTGGGTGTTGTAGCCGTCCGGGAAGGCGCTGACAAATTCGTCTGCCTGTGCCAGGCGGCAGGCTTCGCGCAGTTCCTCATCCGTGGCGTTCGGATTGCCCCAGCGCAGGTTTTCGGCAATCGTTCCGGAGAACAGCAGGTTCTTTTGCAGCACCATCGCCACCGCGCCGCGCAGCGCTTCCAGATCGTAGCGGCGCACATCCAGCCCACCGACCTTCACGCGGCCCTCGGTCGCGTCATAGAGGCGCGGAATCAACTGCACCAGCGTGGACTTGCTCGAACCTGTGCCGCCGAGTATACCTACCGTCATGCCGGAGGGAATGTGGAGGTTTACATCCGACAGCGCGAAGCTCTGCGCCCCAGCGCTGTACTTGAAGCTCACATTTTCAAAATCGACGGAGCCATCCGCTACGTGCGTCTCGGCGTTTCTCGGCGAAGCCAGCGCGGGCGTCTCGTCCAGCACCTCGCAGATGCGGCGTGCAGATTCGGCCGACATGGTGAGCATCACGTAGATCATCGACAACATCATCAACGACATCAGAATCTGCATGCCATAGTTTAGCATTGCCGAAATTTGGCCTACGTCCACGGTCGCGCCGCGACTGGTGACGGTAAGCTTTGCGCCCACCAGCAGCACGAACGCGGTGTTGAAGTACATGCTGAACTGCATCAGCGGCGCATTGAACGCCACGATGCGCTCGGCGCGCGTGAAATCGCGGCGAATATTGTCTGCGGCCGCGCTGAATTTCTGCTTTTCATAGTCCTCGCGAGCGAAGCTCTTCACCACGCGCATGCCGCGCACGTTTTCTTCAATGGATTCGTTCAGCCGGTCGTATTTCTTAAACACGCTGCGAAACGCCGGCATTGCCTTGCGCGCGATTGTCATCAGCCCGAAGATTAGAAGAGGTACCACGATGACGAACGTGGTGGCCAGCGCGCCGCCCATGATATAGGCCATTGTGATGGAGAAGATGAACATCAGCGGGCAGCGCACTGCCGTACGGATGAGCATCATATACGCCATCTGCACGTTGCTTACGTCCGTAGTCATGCGCGTTACCAGCGACGCAGAGGAGAATTTATCGATATTTTCAAACGAATAGGCCTGAATGCGTGCAAATGCGTCGTGGCGCAGGTTGCGCGCGAAGCCTGCCGATGCGCGCGCGCAGCTTACACCCGCGCCGCCGCCGCAGGCCAGCGATACCAACGCCAGCCCAACCAGCACCGCGCCCACTTCGAGCACTTCGGCGATGGGTACGCCCGCCTTGATCTGGTTTACCAGATTGGCTGTAATGAACGGGATAATGACCTCAATCACAACCTCTAGTACGATCAGAACCAGCGTGACGAGGGTGGGCTTTTTGTATTCCCGAATGCAGCCCGCAAGCTTTTTCAGCATAATTCTCTATTGCCTCTCTTTCTCATGGCCTTCCAGACCGTCCGCACACGGCATGCGGCCAAATATATCGTGAAGCGTTCGTATGGCTTCGGTGAAGCGCTGACGGTCGTCCTCCGGCATGCTCAAAAGCATTTCGCGGTAATACTCTGCCTGGCGGCGCTGGAAGGCGTCCATATATTTGATGGCCGCCGGCGTGAGCCGCAGCCGCGTCAGCCGCCGATCGCTGGGGTCGTCTACGCGCTCTGCCATGCCGCGCTCAATCAACCGATCCACCAGCTTCGTCATCTGCTGCTTGGGCATGCGCAACCATTTGGCCAGTTCTGTCATCGTCATCAGCTTGCCGGATTGGCGAAGCAGCTGCATGCAGTGGAACATCGGCGGCGACATGCCTTCATCCAGAAATTGCTTGAACGGCCGCGTTATGTAGTGGCTCCACTGCGGCAAAGTTTCCATCAGCAGCGATTGGCTCTCTGAAATATCCATGCACAGTTTGATTCCTTTCTGTTCATTGTAATATTATATTGACAGTCATCGACTGAGTGCAAGAGCGAGTATACGCGAGTAATGTTAATTTGCCATGCGCGGCGCGGTTAATTGTGGAAGAGCGCGCCCAGAAAGATATATAGAAAATCCGGAGCGATTTCTGCTCCGGAATGAATGAAAAAATTATAAAGAAAGCTCTATTCGTCGTCCGCATCGACATGCCGCAGCGTCTCCATCAGTCCCACGCGCTGAATGGCGGAAATATCGAAGCTCAGCCGCATTTCCAGGCCTGGAATTTCACGGAGGTCCTCGCCCCACAGACTGCGATCAGCCAGCACGGCGTAAGTCAGCGTTTCGGCGGGCATATCGTGGGCAAGGGTGGAAAACAGGGAAAGTACCTCGGGCTCATCGTATATCGGGTTCATTTCCTCGCCGCGGGCAACCTCCCACTGCCCGGCGGCATTGGCTCTCGCCCCGGCGTAGAGCATTACGACAGCGGCCAGCGCCAGCGTGAGCCGCTTCGGTGCATCGAATTCGCGCTCGGCGTACGTACGAATCGCGGGCAGCACGCTGCGGGGCATGCCACTGACCAGTCCGCTGCCGATTTCAAGCAGCGGCATGTTGTTCTGACGGTTTTCAAGCCGCGAAAACGCCGAAATGACGGCCTGCGCCGCCTGCCCTTCCGGCAGCGGCAGTGCGGGAATGATTTCCTGCGTGAACGTTCGACCGATGAAGCCGCGCAGCGCCGCGTCGCTGAGTACGCCGGCAAAGTTGTGCTTGCCTGCCAGATAGCCCAGCCCTGCGCACAGAAAGATCAGTGCGTCCAGCACCCGTGCCTGCGCGATGCGCGCCGGTTCGTAGGCCGCGCTTCCTGCGGCGGCACTCAGGCACTCGGGCGCGCCGTGCTCAAATGCGCAGGCGTTTTCGGGTTCCGCCCAGGCAATAAAATCGTCGCGGTAGTTCATTTCATGCTGAGCTGAAGCACGCTCGGCGGCGTTCAGGGGGCCGCATAGCCGGCCGGCGAGCACGGCCTGTGCGTCCGCGCTCGGGAGCGCCGCGGCAAATTCCGCGCCGCCGGGCCAGCTGCGCGCGATGGCCGCCATGGCGTGCAGCCGCGCTTCGGCGCAGCCATCCTCCGGGCGTTCACTGAAGATCAGCAACTGGGGCAGAACCTTGCGGCACCGCCACGCTTCGAAGCAGGCGCGCGCCGCAAGCGCCAGCTGCGTGGCCTGCGCGTCTGCGCTCATCAGCAGAAGGCGCATGTCGCTGCCCGCGAAGGCCATGATTTCGGTGAAATCGGTTTCGGGCGCATGGGCCTGAAGGATGGACTGAATCACGCACTCCTCGCGGATTATGCTGCCGTCCTCGCGCTCGCCGCGCAGCAGCAGCGTATACATGCCACCCTGTGCGTTCAGCGCGGCGGCCGCGTCGCAGACGCAGCGCGCGCCCACACCTGCCGCATCCAGCAGCGGTGCGGCACAGCCCAGCATCAGCCGATCCGCGCCCAGCATCAGCACCTGCGCGCAGGCGGGGCGGTGTTCCGGAATTTCATAGCGTTCGAGCATGCCCGGGGATAGTTGCACCATATTGCAAGGCTCCTTTGAATGTGATTGCTTAGTTCAGCAGTGTAGGCGCTTCTACACCCAGATATTCCGAGAGTGCGTCGACGATCAACTGGTGATCCTCCTCGTGTTTCATGCCGGAGCTCTGCGCGTAGCCGATCAGCCGCCCATTCGCCGTTTTGAGTGGAAAGCAGCCGCCGCAGAGCGCGTAATTATTCTCCACTTCAAATTCGGGAATCGGCTGGCGCAGGCCTTCACCCAGCTCTACCAGCGTGCGGATGGAGCTTACGCCGGAAGCGCGGCTGGTGTTCAGTTTCTTGTCCATCCACCAACGGTTGTTGCTGTCGGTGCCGTCCATGTAGTATTCGAAGGTGGCCTGGCCATTGGTGATGATGCGCACGGAAACCGGCTTGCCATATTTTTCCTTCGCCAGCTGCACCATAATCAGTCCGAGGCGCAGCGCGCCCTCCGCATTCAGCGTTTCCACGTGCAGTCGTTCATCCTGCACCTTGAGAATATCCAGCCAGGCGGCTTCATAGTTTGCCAGCTTCATGGTGTGAAAAGAACCTCCCTTATAATATAATCGCTTCCGCTATTTTAGCAGAATGTGCCGAAAAAGTCAAAGAACGGTCAAAGCGTTCTCTCTTACACACTCAAGCCCTGCGAAGCGAGCCTTGAGCAGCGTACCATAGAGATTTAAGGGAGCTTCGGCAGCTGGCCACGTCCGCAAGGCATTGCGGTAATGCGACTGCTATTGGAACCCGCAGACCCGCAAAACTTTGGTTTTGCTAATTCTTATACTTAAAAAATGGGCGGCGAGATTTGTGTCTCGCCGCCCGTGAAATTCCATATATCCGGCTCGATTAGATTCCGGCCGTGCGAATCAGGAAATGCACGCTGCCGCTCATGCCGTCTGCGATGCCGGCGTAGGAGTTATAGTCTCTTGCCATATCGACCACGGCCTTCAGCCGATCCTTGACTTCGTTCAGATCGCCGTCCAGGAAGTCGAGCAGCTTATCGACCAACTTGTCGTTCAGTTCATCCAGACCATCCTTCAGCTCGCCCATGCCGTCGTAGAGTTCCTGCGCGCCATCCATCAGTTCGCCCGCGCCATCGCTGGCCTTGCCCACGGCGTCCGTATAGTCGATCACGCCCTGATAGAAATCGTGCACATCGTCCAGAGAATCGTGCAAATCTACCAGCGAGCGATACGCCTCGCCGTCCTTACCGTTTTCTTCCAGCGCCTCGGCGACGCTATTCATGTATTCCTTGCCGTGACGGTTCTTTTCAATCTGTTCGGCAATGATCTTCTTCACTTTCGAGGAGCTCATCTGCTGGCTGATTGTCTGGCTAATGAGGGCCTTTACATCCGCAGAGTTCATCTGTTCGGAGATGTTCTTCTGGATGATGGCCTTCACGCTGTCGGAAGCCATCTGCTTTGCAATTTCGTCGTCTACCGTCTTTTTCACGGCGTCGGTCGTCATCTGCTTCTGGTATTCCTGCTCGATCACGGCCTTCACGCTATCAGAATTCATCTGCGCGTCCACATTGTCGCTGATGGCCTTCTGCGCTTCGCTGCCTTTCATCTGCGCGTCGGTGTTGCTCTTGATCAGCGCCTGAATTTCGGAAGAGGCCATCTTCTGATCTACAATCGCCTTGATTTCCGCATCGGACAGTGAACTCAATTTCTGAATAATCTGCTGCTTTGCCGCGGCTGTGGCCGTTTCGGTAGCCTTGGCGCGCACGGCGCTTTCAACTTGAGCCCGGACGGAAGCGTCCTGCATGTTCTGTTCCACCAGCGCGTCGATTGCGGCTTGCGTGCCGGCTTCGGCCATTTTCGATTCGGTTAGTGAATTGATTTTCGCCTGACCGTCGGCGGAGTTTACCTGCGCGTTCACGCGGCTGGCAATCTCGTTCTTTGTGGACTGCTGGTTCATCTTTTCATCCACGATGGCCTTGATTTGCGCTTCGGTGTCACCTTCCTCGGCGTAAGCCACGCCCCAGATGGATTTCAGCATTGCAGTCTGCGTTTCCTGCGCTTCGTCGCTGGACGCAGCCGCAGACGCTCCAGTCGGGGTTTCCGTGGGCTGCGCGGTGGGTACTTCGGTCGGCTGTGCGGTGGGTGTTTCAGTCGGCTGTGCGGTAGGCGCTTCAGTCGGGGCTTCCGTGGGCTGCGTCGTAGGACCGGTCGTCGGGAAGCTCTTGCGCACCTCGGCCTCGATGGCCGCGCGAACTTGCTTCGTTACTTCGGCTTCCACCTGCTGGCGATAGGCCGCTTCCACCTGACTGCGCACCTGCTGGCGGTAGGCCTCGGTTACTTTCGGGGTGACAGCGGCGCGCAGCTGGCTCTCAACTGTAGCTTTGCCCTCAGCAGAATTCATGTAAGCGTCCACATTGGCCTTGATTTGCGCCTGTACATCGGCTGAGGCCAGCTGCTTAGCAATTTCCTTTTCCAAATCGGCCTGGCTGGGATTGCGTACGGCGCTTTCAACCTGCGCGCGCACGGCAGCGGTGACCTTTTCAGTCACGGCCTGGCGCACGACGGGTTCTACCTGCGCGGCTACCTTTTCGCGCACGGCGGTCTCGACCTTCTGACGCACCAGTTCGCCCGCGCCAGCTTCCACTTGCTTACGTACCTCGGTCTCCACGGCGGCGGTCACCTTTTCGGTCACCTGCTGCTTCGCGCCGTCGTTAACCTGCTTCACAACCTCGCTGCGCACGGCGGAATTGACTTTGCTTTTGAGCGTTTTGTCTGCCTGTTCAAGCACATAGTCCTCCACGTTGGCCAGCAGCTCGTCCTCCAGGCGTTCAATTTCTTCGGCGTAGTTGTCGGCGGTCAGCGGATGCAACTCAATGTTCAGCTTCTTGAAGTCGGCTTCCTTTTCCTTCAGGCCTTCGTTCGCGGTTTCCATAATGGCGTCTGCAATCTTGCGCGCGCCGTCCACCAGATCGGCGCTGTTTTCGTCTATTTCATCCAGACCATCCTTGAGCTCCACTGCGCCGTCCTTGAGTTCGCCCGCACCATCGTAGAGCTCCTGCGCGCCGTCAAGCAGCTGATCCATGGCGTCGGTCAGCTTGTCGCGCAGCTTATCGGTATCGAAATCCAGCGAAAGGTCGTTGTCCACATCCAGATCATTGAAGATGGAGCTGACGGCCATGGTGTAAGCGCCATCAAAGCTGAAATTATGTACGTCGGCACTGATGCTGGCCGTGGTGGGAATATCCGGATCAAAGTCAAAGTCGAAATCTAGATCGTCGTCCAACTCAGCCTTATCCTCGTCGATGCGATCTTTGTATTCATCCAGATTCAGCGCCTCGCGCAGGCCCGGCAGACCGTAGCAGACCACCAGCGTGCGATCGCCGATGTTGACCACGCGGCCGTTGATTACCTCGATGTTGTCGAAAGTTTCATCATCCGCCAGCATTACGGTGGCCATCAGGAAGGGCAGCGGCAGAGATACGGTTTCGCCGTCTACCTCGCGTTCCTCACGGTAGTTGGAACTGTATTCAATGTCCATAACCAGGTGGCCACTTTTGCCACTGAGCTCCGCGGGGGAAATTTCCTGTCCATCCAGCGTGTAGCGGATGGAAACACCAGCGGGTAGCTCTTCGGAGCTGGTGCCTTCGTAGCGGATGTCCTCGCCTTCGGCGTTCCATACAAGTACGCCGTCGTTGTTTTCGAAGGTTTCATCGCCGCCCATATTCTCGATGTTCTGAAGGCGGCTGTAATCCGAAAGCCTGTCCTGTTTATCGCGGTTGTAGAGATGCTCGCTCACGGTAATGCTCCCCGGGATGCCGTTGGCATCCGCCAGCACATACACCATTTCTTTCTTGTCTTCCTCGGCAATTGCGCAGGGGATCAGCGCCGTGAACAGCATAATTGCCGCCACAGATGCGCACAGAATGCGGGATAGATACTTTTTCATGCCTCAGAGCCCTCCTTAACAGCTTTCACTTTCATGCCCAGCGTAGTGTGGCGAATTAGACCGTCGCACAGCATCAGCAATGCAGGCAGAATCAGAATTACACACAGCATGCTCACAATTGCGCCGCGCGCCATCAGCATGCACATGGAACTGATGATATCGATATCCGAATACACGGCCACGCCGAAGGTTGCGGCAAACAGCCCCATGCCCGATACCAGTATGGACGGGATGGAGGTGGCCAGCGCCGTGGTCACGGCCTCGCGCTTCGTCTTGCCGGAAACGCGCTCGGCCTTGTAGCGCGTGGTCATTAAGATCGCGTAGTCCACGGTTGCGCCAAGCTGTATGGTCGAAATGCAAATCGGCGCGATGAACGGCAGCGACTGACCCAGATAATGCGGCAGGCCGAGGTTGATGAATACCGCCAGTTCGATGACCGCGATCAGTATGAACGGCAGGCTCAGGCTCTTTTCCACCAGCAGAATGATGACGAATATTGCCACGATAGATACCGCGTTGACCACCTGGAAGTCGTGGTCGGTGGTTTCAATCATGTCCTTCATGCAGGGCGCTTCGCCGATGAGCATGCCGGTGGGATCGTACCTTTTCAGCACGGCGTTCAATTCGTCGATTTGCGCGTTCACATCGTCGCTGGCGACCTTGTATTCCGAGTTGATCAGCATCAGTTCCCAGCGGTCGGATTTCAGAATTGAAACGATGGATTCGGGCAGCATGTCCTCGGGGATGCTGGGATCGACGATGGATTCCAGTCCCAGCACGTATTTCACGCCGTCCACCTTTTCCATATCCTGGATCATGCTCTTCTTTTCCTTGGCGGGAACGTCGGCGTCTACCAGCAGCATGTGGGTGGAGGCGATGTCAAATTCGTCGCGCAGCTTGCTGTTGGCGATGACGTATTCAATATCCTGCGGCAGACACTCGCCCATGTCGTAGTAGACCTCGCCGTTGGTCTTATCGTAACCATAGTAGGCGGGGTAAAGCAGCAGCGCGAACAGAACCAGGAATACGGGAAATATTTTTACCAGCTTTCCGGCGAACTTCGTCATATCCGGAATAATGCAGCGATGCTTGGTCTTCTGCAAGGGCTTATCCAGAATCAGTACCATGGCGGGCAGCACCGTGACGCAGGCCAGCACGCCCAGAATTACGCCCTTGGCCATGACCAGGCCCAAATCCAGGCCCAGCGTGAAGGTCATGAAGCACAGCGCCGCGAAACCGGCCACCGTGGTGATCGAGCTGCCCACTACGCTGGTGAGCGTATCGTGAATGGCCACGGCCATGGCTTCCTTGTGGTCGGTGAACTTTTCACGCTGCTCGTTGTAGCTGTGCCACAGGAAGATGGAATAGTCCATCGTCACGGCCAGCTGAAGTACTGCGGCCAGAGCTTTGGTGATGTAGGAAATCTCGCCGAAGAAGAAGTTGGTGCCCAGATTGATCAGCACGGCGATGCCGATGCACGCCAAGAATACGAACGGCACCAACCAGC
>CAKUDW010000011.1 GCA_934645275.1 uncultured Clostridia bacterium | reverse complement strand
TGGTGCTGCCATCGGACCATATCGTGCATCAGGCGGCATTGTTTCGGGACACCCTTGTTCGCGCAGCAAGTGAAGCCGTGCAGCAGGACGCACTGGTTACGCTTGGTATACCACCGTTTTCACCCAATACGGCCTACGGCTACCTGAAATATGATGTGAACAGTGTGCGCAACGGCGTCTATCGCGTGGCGAGCTTCAAGGAAAAACCGGATCTGGAAACTGCGAAACGCTATCTGCTAAATGGGAATTATCTATGGAACAGTGGCATGTTTATTTGGCGTGTCTCAGAAATCCTGAAACAGATGCAGGAACTCCTACCGGAGAATTATGCTCTGCTGACAGAGATTGAGGCAGCAATCGGCACGCCGGAGCAGGACAAGGTGCTCTTGAACAGTTTTACACGCATGCAGACGATTTCGGTGGATTTCGGTATTATGGAGCGTGCAAAGCATGTGCTGGTTATTCCAGCGTCGTTCGGATGGGATGATGTGGGTTCATGGTTGGCACTTGAGCGTGCGAAGGCGCCGGATGCCCGTGGCAATATGGTGCGCGGCGATGTAATTTGCGTGAATTCTACCCATAATATCATATCGGGCAGTTCGAAACTGATCGCTATGGTTGGGGTGGACAATATGATTGTAGTGGATACCGACGATGCACTGTTGCTGTGTGACAAGGACCATACGGCGTCGATCAAACAGGTCCTAGATACGTTGCGTAGTCAAAAGCGTAGTGACCTATTGTAAAACCTGTGGAGGAAGAGACATGAAAGCGCTGATAACCGGCAGCGAGGGCTTTGTTGGAAAATATCTGCGCCGCGAGTTGGAAGCGCATGGCTATGCGGTAACGGGGCTGGACCGAAACCCGGGTAAGAATGTACTGGATGTTGATCTTCGGGACGCGCAGGCAGTGGCTTCGGCCGTGGCCGCCGTGCAACCCGACGCGGTGGTGCATTTGGCGGGACAGGCCAACGTTGCCCTGTCCTGGGCGCAGCCCGCGGACACATTTGAGACCAACACGATTTGCGCGCTTCATCTGATGGATGTGCTGCGCCTGCACGCGCCCGATGCGCGGCTACTGCTGGTGGGCTCATCGGATCAGTATGGAAATTTGGGCGCAGCGGGGCAGAACGTGACGGAGGATATTTCGCCGCAGCCGCAAACGCCCTACGCCATATCCAAGCAGGCGCAGGAGCAGCTGGGGCTCGCATATGCACGTGCCTACAACCTGCATATCTGCGCGGCGCGCGCGTTTAACCATGTGGGCGCAGGTCAGCGCCTTGGCTTTATTGTTCCCGATTTTGCGGCGGGAATCGCCGGGGTAGAGCTTGGCCAGCGCACGCAATTGACGGTGGGAAATTTGGAAACCGGGCGCGATTTCACGCATGTGCGCGATGTGGTTCGCGCCTATCGGCTTATTCTGGAAAGGGGACGCATGGGTACAGTGTACAACGTTGGTTCTGGCACGGTACACAGCGTCCGGGAAATACTTGACGCGCTTACGGCCATGGCGAGGCAGCCGATTCCGGTGCAGGTGGATCCGGCGCGGCTGCGCCCGAGCGATACGCCGGTGCTGCGCTGCAACCACGACCGTTTGACGCTGGATACAGGCTGGCAACCGGAAATACCACTGCAGGCCGCCTTGCAGGAGGTCTTGGATGAGTGGCGGAATAAACTGCGGAATCGGGAATCGAGTGAGGACATATAATGTGGCGTAAAATCAGGGCATTGATGCTGAAATATCGGGAAATTATCAGTTATCTCGTCGTCGGCGGGCTAACGACAGCGGTTAGTCTGGCAGTTTACTATGGCTGCACGCTGACCTTTTTAGACCCGCGCATAGGCCTCCAATTACAGATTGCAAACGTGCTTTCGTGGATTGCGGCGGTGGCGTTTGCGTATTTTACGAACCGGCGCTTTGTGTTTCACAGTCAGAACGCGAACCGGCTGATGGAAGCGGCGTCGTTCGTGCTGTCGCGCGTGGCTACGCTGCTGATGGATATGGGCCTGATGTACCTGCTGGTCACGCTGCTGGGCATAAACGACAGGATTGCGAAGTTGTTTGTGCAGGCAGCGGTTATTGTCGGCAATTATGTATTGAGCAAGCTCGTGGTATTCAGAAAAGGCTAACTTGCAGTGTGGAGGCTGAGAGATGATTACTTATGCTGAAACTTATTCTCGCTGGCTTAGCAGGGCGAGTGAAACGAGCGAACTGCTTGCGGAGCTGCGCGCGATCGCAAACGATCCCGCAGCGATAGAGGATCGCTTCTATCGAGAACTGGAATTTGGCACGGGCGGTTTGCGCGGCGTGCTGGGCGCGGGCAGCAACCGAATGAATATTTATACTGTTGGTAAAGCGACGCAGGGGCTTGCTGAATATGTGCTGGCAGCGGGCGGCGCATCTGCCGTGGCCATTGCCCATGACAGTCGCGTCAATTCGCGGTTGTTTGCCGAGCGCGCGGCGGCAATTCTTGCGGCGAATGGGATTCATGTTTATATCTATCCAAGGCTGATGCCCACGCCTGCGCTCTCGTTTGCGGTACGTGCGCTGAAATGCCGCGCGGGCGTGATGATTACCGCCAGCCACAATCCCGCGCAATATAACGGCTACAAGGTGTATGGCTCGGACGGCTGCCAAATTACGGCGAAGGCCGCAGCGGCCATTCAGGGAGAAATAAGCCGCGTAGATCCGTTCGACGGCGTTCCAGCGGCAGATTTTGAAGCGTATTTGGCAGATGGGCGCATAGAATACATTTCAGATGCGATTGTGGAGCGTTTTCTGGCATGCGAACGGGCGCAGTCGCTGTTGCCCGCGGATGTGTGCCGGGATGTGAGCATTGTATATACGCCGCTCAACGGGGCCGGTATTTCCTGTGTGCCCGATTGCCTGAAGGCGAGCGGATTTGAGCATATCGTGATTCCGGATGAGCAGCGGACGCCGGACGGGTGCTTCCCCACCTGCCCGTATCCCAATCCGGAACTGCACGACGCGCTGAAGGTGGGGCTTGCTTGGGCAGAGCGCACGGGCAGTGATTTGCTGCTGGCAACCGATCCGGACTGTGACCGTGTGGGTGCAGCTGTGTTGCATAATGGTGAATATATATGCATTTCTGGCACCGAAATGGGCGCGCTGCTATTGGATTATGTCTGCCGGATGCGCGCGGCGCAGGGGAAGATGCCCGCGCGGCCCGTGGCAGTGAAGACCATTGTAACGACGCCGCTGGCAGAGAAGATTGCCGATAAATATGGCGTGGAGCTGCGCAACGTGCTGACAGGTTTCAAGTATATCGGCGAACAGATCGGATTGCTGGAGGCAGCCGGCGAAACGGAGCGCTATATCTTTGGCTTTGAGGAGAGCTGCGGGTACCTGAGCGGCAGTTTCGTGCGGGACAAGGACGCGGTAAACGCGGCGCTGCTGATTTGCGAGCTGTTCTGCTGGCATCGCCAGCGGGGGAAGACGCTGATCGACGCGCTGGAGGAGATATACGCTGAGCTCGGCTATTACGGGAGCCGGCTCTTGTCGTTCAATTTCGAGGGGCTGGCCGGGTTTGAAAAAATGCGGATGCTGATGGCGGGGCTGCGCGAAAATCCGCCGAGAACCATCGCAGATATGCCGGTGATGAGCAAGATTGACTATCTGGCGGACGATACGGGGTTACCGAAATCTGATGTGCTGCGTTATTTGTTGCCAGAAGGCGAGGTGACAGTGCGGCCGAGCGGCACGGAGCCGAAGATTAAGCTGTATCTGAGCGCGCATTCAGCGTCCGCTGCATCGACGCAGGCGTTGGTGAACCGTCTCGCCGGAGCGCTTGAGCGCTGGATGGACGGGGAAAAGAGTATATAAGAATTGTCGGCGGATTCCTTAGAAATCCGCCGGCCCGCAAAACTCCGGTATAGCAGTCGCGCCTTTGCCTACGGCAGGCGCGACCAGCCGGTGCGAAACCTTTGGTTCCCAGCACCGCTGCTGCCGGAGACTCCATCTTGTGGTGTCTCCGGTGCTTTTTTGCTAATTCTTTTTCTTAAAATAAATGGGCGGCGCGCTTCGTAATTTTGGAAGCGCGCCGCCCTAATTTGGATATTTATATTTTTTATTTCAGATAAGCCTTTTTAATCCAGCCAATGTAGCTTTTATACTGCACCTTCGTCCAGTAGTTGCCCTGCTTGAGCACGGTTACCTTCGTGCCGCGGGGCAGGGTAGCCACCACGTCGTAGTGCAGGCCGCCGCCCGCGCGCATGCGCACATAGCTGGCGGTTACGGTGCGGGTCTCGGATGTGCTGCTGCCGGAGCTGGAACCGCCGCTGACCTTATTGCGGGACAGGTAGTTGCGGTGTACATAGCCCTGCGTGCCTGCATCGGTGCTGACCAGATAGAAGCCGCCATTTTCACCCAGCGCCTTCAGCTTCGTGCCCCGGTTCAGCTTGCTGATGACCACGGTATCGGTGGAAGCGCCGGAGCGCATGTTTACCTTGGCCGTGGTATACACAGTGAACTTGGAATCGAAATAGTCGGTGCCGGAGGCGTAGTTGGAGCCTCTGCCGGAGATGTAAAGGTTCTTGATGTAGCCGGTTTTGCCGGAATCGGTGCGCACCTTCGTCCATACGTCGCCATCGGTGATGATTTCTACGTGGTCGCCGTCGTGCAGCGTGCCATTGGAGGTGTAATTCGTGCCGGGGCCGGAGCGCAGGTTCAGAGCGCCGCCCTCGTAGGCGAGCTTCACCGTTGCCGCGCTGGCCGCCACGGGCGTCAGCAGCGCTACGAGCAGCAGTAATGTAAGAATCCGGGCAATCTTTGCATGTTTCATATTGGGTCTCCTCCTCATCGAATATGTTTAGGGCGATTGCCGCGCCCTTTTCCCCAATTAGACAAATTCGCGGCGCGTTTGGTTCCTCGATTTGACTGCTGGTAAAAAATACCGGCCGCACGTTGCTTTCACGGCGCGGAAATGTTATAATAATTTTAGCTAAAGCTGCAACGAATGAAGGGAGCGGATGTCCATGGGAAACTTCTTTGAAGAGAATCGCGAGCGGCTCGAAAATTTCAGCCGCGTTTCGCAGAGTGTCGGTGCGCGCGCCGATTACGTGCAGGGTGGCGGTGGAAATACTTCTGTCAAGCTCGAGGGCGGCCTGATGGCGATTAAGGCGTCGGGTTTTTGCCTGAAGGACATTCGCCCCGACAAGGCCTACGCCGTGCTGGATTACCAGGCGCTGCGCACATTCTATTACGGCGCCGAGCCGAAGGATTTTGAAGATGTGGAAAAGGCCGGTTCCGCGAAGGCGAAGGAGGCCGTGCGCGCGATAGACGGCCTTGCGCAGCTGCGTCCCAGCGTGGAAGCGGGCTTTCATTCCATATTGGATACCTATGTGGCGCACAGCCACAGCGTGTACGCTAACCTGGCGGCGTGCAGCGTGGAATGCCGCGAAATCGTGGCTGCGGCGCTGGCAGACGCGCCCTACGGCTGGGGCATGGTGAGCTACACGGACCCCGGCGCGCGGCTCACCTTCTCCATTCGCGACGAGCTTCGCCGCGTGACGGAGGAAACCGGCCGCCGTCCGGCAGTGATTTTCATGCAGAACCACGGCCTGATCGTGCATGCGGACGATCCGGACGCGTGTCTGAGAATCCATACGGATGTGAACGGCCGCATTGCCGCTGCCTTCGGCCTGGCGGGCGATTCCTTCCCGGCAGTTGCCGTGCGTGAAATTGGAGACGGTCTGGTCGAGGCGGATTCGCCCTACCTGAGCCAGGCGCTGACCTCCGGCGCGTTCGATGAAAAATTCTTCCTGGAAACGCCACTGTATCCGGATCAGATGGTGTTCCTGACGGGCAGCTTCGGCTTTGGTACGGGCGCGCCCGAAGCGGACTGTTGCCTGGCCGATCCGGCAACCGGCCGCGTGCTGTTCAATATGGCCTCGGGCCGCGCGCAGGTGATCGCCGAAACGCTCACCGCTGTGACATTCATTGCCGACGCCATCCGTAAGAACGGCAAGACGCTCTCCACCATGGGCGAGCAGGCGCGCGCATTTATTGCCAACTGGGAAAGCGAGAAGTACCGCAAATCGTTGGCGGGCAGAAAATAACGCCGGAACTATGCAAAAGCTGTCAAATGCCTGAAAAACGGCCAGAAATGCCGCTGTGACCAAAATTAGGTCATGGCGGCGTTTCTGTTTATTGCGGCGGCGGGCGGCGCATTTTATAATAAAGCCACTGAACGGGTAAGCGCCCGGGATGCAAATTCATGGGGAGGTTTAAAGATCATGTATTATTCCAGCGGCAATTATGAAGCGTTCGCCCGCCCGCGTAAGCCCGAGGGCGTGGATAATAAATCTGCCTATATCGTCGGCAGCGGTCTGGCCGCGCTGACGGCTGCCTGCTATCTGGTGCGCGATGGCCAGATGAAGGGCGAGCATATCCACATTCTGGAAAAGGATCAGCGCGCCGGCGGCGCGTGCGACGGCTGGAAATTTGAAAATATCGGCTATGTGATGCGCGGCGGCCGTGAAATGGACAATCACTTTGAGGTCATGTGGGATCTGTTCCACTCGATTCCGTCCATTGAAACCGAAGGCGTGAGCGTGCTGGATGAATATTATTGGCTGAATAAAGCCGACCCGAACTATTCGCTGTGCCGCGCGACGGTGAACCGCGGCGAGGACGCGCATACCGACGGTAAGTTCGATATATCCGACAAGGGTGCGGCGGAAATCATGAAGCTATTCTTCACGCCTAACGAGGATTTGCAGGATAAGCGCATCACCGATATCTTTGATGACGAAGTGTTCTCCAGCAATTTCTGGCTCTACTGGCGCACGATGTTTGCCTTCGAAAACTGGCACAGCGCGTTGGAAATGAAGCTGTACCTGCAGCGCTACATTCACCACATCGGCGGTCTGCCGGATTTCAAGGCGCTGCGCTTTACGCGCTACAATCAATATGAATCCATGATATTGCCGATGGTGAAGTATCTGGAAAAGGCAGGCGTGCAATTCCATTTCGGCGTTCAGGTGGTAAACGTGCTATTTGATTGCAAGCCGGAGCGCAAGCAGGCCACGGCCATCGAAACGATTCGCGACGGCAAGCCTGAGCGCATCGTGCTGACGGAAAACGACCTGGTGTTCATTACCAATGGCGGCTGCGTGGAAAATGCTTCCATGGGTAGCCAGAACAGTCCTGCACCGTACAATACGGAGATCAAGGCCGGCGGTGGCTGGGATATGTGGCGCAAGATTGCGGCGCAGGACCCGGCCTTCGGCCATCCGGACAAGTTCTGCCATGATCCGGAGCAGACCAACTGGATGAGCGCCACTGTGGAAACATTGGATCAGCGCATCATTCCCTATATCAGGAACATCTGCAAGCGCGATCCCTTCAGCGGCGGCGTGGTGACTGGCGGCATCGTTACTGTGAAGGATTCATCCTGGTTGATGAGCTGGACCATCAATCGTCAGCCGCAGTTCCGCGACCAGCCGAAGGATCACTGCCTGGTGTGGGTGTATGCGCTGTTTACCGATAAGCCCGGCGACTATGTGAAGAAGCCCATGCGCGAATGCACCGGCAGAGAAATCTGTATGGAGTGGCTGTACCACATCGGCGTGCCCGAGGACCAGATCGAGGAACTGGCGACGGACAGCGCCAACACCGTGCCTGTGATGATGCCCTATATCGATGCCTTCTTCATGCCGCGTGCCTACGGTGACCGGCCGAAAGTGGTGCCCGACGGCGCGGTGAACTTCGCCTTCCTTGGCCAGTTTGCCGAAACTCCGCGCGATACCATCTTCACCACCGAATATTCCATGCGCACCGGCATGGAGGCCGTGTATACGCTGCTGAATGTGGATCGCGGCGTGCCGGAGGTGTGGGGCAGCGTGTATGATATCCGCGATTTGCTCAATGCCACCGTGCAGCTGCGCGACGGCAGGAAGGTTAGCGAGATGGATGCAAATCTGTTGGAAAAAATCGCGTTCAAGCTTGTGCTCGGCAAGGCGTCCGGCACCGATATTGAAAAGCTGCTGAAGGAATATAAGCTGATTTAAGGGTTGAATAGTATGGGCGGCCGAGCGCAGGCGAGCGCTCGGCTGCCTTTTTGTGTACCGAAAACCCCACGCTCGGCGTGGGGTTCAGAGAAGCTTAAGCGGTGAGGGAGAAAGAGAAACTCCTTTTGATATAGTGGAGACATGGCCTGGTAATAGAAATGATGAATGACAATATGAGTTTAGCACAGAATTTTATATTGCAGCGTGAATATCCCACAAGGCGTAGCAGTGGAGATGGCCTGTGAACTCCATCAAAGACCAATCGCCCAAACAGCGCATTGACGGTGCGGCGGCGCTGCTGGACAACTATGTGGGACTGTATGAGCACTACACGGAATACACGGTGGCGATATAAATATAGGGTAGGAAGCCGCAATGAAGCTGAAAGACAAGAAAATCGAAATACTGGCGGTGCAGTTGGTCATTAACGAAAACGGCTACCCGGAAGAAAAGCTGGAGCCCATCTGCCCGCCCGTATGGGCGTACTTCCGTCACCTGTCCGGCAAGGAATATTACGCCACCAGCGCTGAACAGGTGCAAGAAGAAGCGCTGTTTCAAATAAATTGGCGGGTGGGGCTGTCTACCGCCCACGTCATACGGTTCAATGGCGTGTTGTGGGATATTACGCGGGTGGACACGTTTGAAGGGTACAAGCAGGATATAACGCTGTACTGCAAGAGAAAGTAAAGCGGCAGGGGGTATCACCCCCCGCCGTTATTTTTACCATGTCAACAGTAACAGATCGTCAACTTTTTCATCGACCATAGTTTTTCCAGTATTCTGAAGCCTATCAATCATAGAAGTACCACAATCGACAATGATTTTTCGCTCAAATATTCCGTCAGGTATTACAACTGAAATGTCCTTTTTTTTCGATTCACGCATTCCATTTATTGATAACAATACTTTAGCGCCGCGTGCTTTACATTCAGCAATTTTCTGCCATAGGACATTTATGTCAAAACCCTGTGCGCCATAAATGATGCTTTGTGAGTGAGTATAGGGCGGATCACAATAAACAACATCCCCCTCTTGCGGGCGATCCATTGCCGTTTCAAAGCTGACCGTTTCAAATGAAGCTTTTTGCAGCAATTCATGCCATAGTATGACCCGCTTTCTAAAAGTATCGGGGGATATAGGCTTGTGCGGGCCAACTGGGGTACTCATATAACCATCTGCTTTTCTAAATCTGATGATTCCCGAATAGCATGTGCGCGACAACAGAACAAAGTCCCGTGAATTGTGGTCAGCATTAAAGCGCTGTCGGATTGTTTCATATTGTTCTTTCGGGTTTTTATAGTATTCTTCAATTGCGGAACCGTAATATTCTATCAACCCCTCAGGGGCGGTTTTGACTTCTGAAAATACATCAATCAAGAAAGGAAGAATATCGCTTCCATAGGCCATATCAAAATGTGGGAACATCATAGTACTGTCCGCCTGTAGAAGCGCAGCCATGACAGCACCACTTCCCAAAAAAGGTTCATAATATGAACCGAACTGTGCCGGCATATAGGAAATTATAGTTTCAGCAAAGCGCTGTTTGCTTCCAATCCATTTTAGCAATGCGGGAACCAAATTTTGCAGCCTTCTTTCTGCTCGTAACTCATCGTCTGTAGACGCATGGTCTACAGATATTATAATAGATAATAGTGGAGGTGTCAAGCTATGAATGTGTTGATGCGGTTCGGCGAAGCCGTTAGAAAATTGCGTCAGGAAAGGCAAATCTCACAAGAGGAATTTGCAGACTTGTGCGGGCTACATCGTACCTATATTAGTGACATTGAACTGGGGAAAAGAAATGTTTCACTTGAGAATATTGAAAAAATAGCCGTGGCATTAGGCATTTCCATTTCAGACTTGTTTGAGGGGGTATAATATGTTTGCAGAACCTGCATTCAATAGGTTAGGGGTGGAATTTTGGGCTATAGTCAAGTTTGTGTCCGAAGAACTAGGTTATACAGACAGGCGGCACGGAACCGTGCGTATATTCACCGAGAATGATGTCTATAGCCTTTGTCGTGAAATGAATACGCGTATTTCAGATGATTATATTCATGCTGTTGCCGACTATAGTCGCTGGCGAGCTGAAACTCTGAATAATTTCGTTCGCCCAAATCTTATGGACGCGGAACAAGCAAGAAGCGTATTCGATGGTTTATATGAACTACACCAAAGCAAGGGATTCGCTTGCAAACTACCGATGAATAAACAATCGGGAGCTATGAAGCAAGTCAATTTCTTTACTGCAATCATAAATATTATAACTGAAGATACATTGTCAAATATGGGCGTTATTAGAGAACATCCCGGTTTTGACGATGACCCGCGCGGTTTAGTTTATGTATGGGATAGACAAGGGCAAATTGTCGGCGCTGCTTCAAGAAGGTTTGACGGCGCTTTTCCAACAATCTATAACCCGGAGATAATATGGGAAATCAAAGAATACTATTATGCTACTACTTTTGGCAGCCGCGTAGCAGATGGTGTATATGAAACACAATTAGATGGATTTGAGTTCAAAGAAATTTATGATCGCACAGGAATAAAGGTATTCCATGTTCTATTCATTGATGCGTATAGAACATGGTGGATTCAAGGTAAATCCTATTTATGTAGAATTATGGATGCCATGAATGCGGGTCTAGTCGATGAAGTGATTGTTGGTAAAGAAGTTCTAAGACGTTGGCCTGAAGTATTGCAGGAACGTTTAGGATAGAGTGTCTGGTTACTTGTTGTGTAGTGCTTTCTTCTTGAAAAGAAGGCATTACATTATTTTGCTAATTTGCATATGATACAAGCGATATATCGTTGTCAAACGAAAAAGAGAGTGGAAACGCTGGTCGCGTCTCCACTCTCTAGTCATTTAGTTGTCGTCAACCAGAATCGGAAATGCTTTGATGCCGTACTGCGAAGCATAGACAATCTTGCCGTTGATTTTGATCCACCGCCTGAAGATGTACCGCTTGCCCTCCGGCGCAATGAGTTTTTTACTCATAAGCATCCCTCCTTTCATGGCAATTAACTGTTGCCAAGAGGGAGAATCCGTGGTATAATAACTCTGTTTGGAGGTTATGACCAGATACTCTGGATTCATTTCCTGACAACTGAAGTCTAAGGTGGCCGCCTTAGGCTTCTTTATTATGTTCAGCGATTTCTCGCGAAACACCTTCATGAGCAAGTTGCCTGAGAAAAGTCAAAGACCATTGCACTATCCTCGACGGAGTACTCACCGGGGATCGTGTACTTTTCCCCGTTGTCTAAGTGCCAACCGTTCATTTGACAGAGCGTTTTAACCAAGTCCCTAGAATTCCAGCGAAGCCCAGAATTTTTTCCATTCCGTGCGAATTCTGTTTTTGCAGGGTCGTTTTCATCTGTTTCAACGATTGCCATTCTGCGTCCTTGATAGTCGATCAGAACTTTGACATATTCGCTACAACTCAGTTTTGAAACAGTGGCTTTGCTGATGCCAATACCGTTCTTTGTGAGCGTCAGATTTGCATCTCCTGTCGTTGGAATATAGACCTTAAATCCTTCAAGTGACATCTCATCACCACCTTCCTGCATTATTATATCATACATTCCGGCGTGATGCAATAACTTCTCGCCAAATTTGCGTACAAAATTTTCCTCCTGCCTCTCGAAATATTTTTGTGATACTGAAATTTTGCTTTTGATTTGCTTCTATCGATCGCCTGTGTTTTGCGATGTCGCAACAAACGGTTTGCAATAGTGCGCTTTGTCGTTATGAACGCCCCTTTCAGCTTTCGATGTAATTTGATATGCTGTAGGCGATGGCATAAAACTCCATATGTATCGATTTAAAAAAACAAACGATTTGTTTGTAAGAAAGGAGGCTTTTTAAGTATCATAGCGCAGATTTAAGCGACAAATAAGCGACAAGACAAATATAAAGCAAGCCGAAAACCCTGATATATCAGGGCTTTCGGCCGTTCAGGTATAGCACATACGAAGAGGAATTCTGCTTATGTGCTTTTTTAAGACACCTGCACAATATTCCCCGGCGAGACACCGGGGAATATTTTATGATAAGGCAAATCAGGTCATTGCATAGGGATTGAGCAGGGCGTCGAGCTGCTCGGGCTTGAGAATGTTGCGGGCGATCAGCTCGTCGCGCACGGGAATATTCTTGCGGATGGCGGTCTTGGCGATATCCGCGGCGACGGTGTAGCCGATATAGGGGCACAGCGCGGTGATGATGCCCACGGAATGATTCACCAGATCCTCGCAGTGCTTTTCATTGGCCGTGATGCCGCTGACACAGTTGTCCACCAGCGTCTGTACCGCGCCGGTGAGCGTGGTGATGGATTCGAACAGCTTGTAGAACAGCACGGGCTCGAAGGCGTTCAATTCCAGCTGACCGGCCTCAGCCGCCATGGCGATGGTCACATCGTTGCCCACGATGCCGAAAGCGACTTGCGATACCACCTCTGGAATTACGGGGTTAACTTTGCCGGGCATGATGGAGGAACCATTCTGCCGCGGCGGCAGGTTGATTTCATGGAAACCGGTGCGCGGACCGGAAGAGAGGATGCGCAGATCGTTCGCCATTTTGGACAGGTTGACCGCGCACACGCGCAGTACCGACGATACGGCCACGAACGAATCTAGGTTCTGCGTCGCGTCGATCAGGTTCGGTGCGGCTTCCAGATCCAGGCCGCTGATTTCGCACAGCTCGGGTACAATTTTATGCACATAGTTCGGGTCGGCATTGATGCTGGTGCCGATGGCTGTACCGCCCATGTTCACGTATTTCAGCTCCTGCGGCACCTTTTCCAGGCGGTGCAGATCGCGCTCAACCATCGAACGGTACGCGCCGAATTCCTGGCCCAGGCGAATCGGTACGGCATCCTGCATCTGAGTGCGGCCCATTTTCAGAATGTGGTCGAATTCCTTTTCCTTCACGGCCAGCGCTTCACTCAAGCGCTGCATCTGCGCACATGCGCCGCGCATCAGCTTCAGCACGGTCATCTTGCCCGCTGTGGGAATCACATCGTTCGTGGATTGGCACATGTTCACATGGTCGTTCGGATGCACGACGCTGTAATCGCCCTTTTCACCGCCCAGAATTTCAATGGCGCGGTTGGCGACCACTTCGTTCACATTCATGTTTGCAGAAGTGCCCGCGCCGCCCTGAATGGCGTCCGTGATGAACTGGTCGCGGAAGCCGCCCGCCAGAATCTCGTCGCAGGCCTGAATGATTGCATCGCGGCGGCGTGCATCCAGCCGTCCGCTGTCGCCGTTCACAATCGCCGCCGCCTTTTTGATCTGCGCCAACGATTCAATAAATTCCGGAATCAGGCCTCGTCCCGTGATGTGGAAATTCTGCGCCGCCCGCAGCGATTGAAGGCCATAATAAACGTTTTCGGCAATGCTCTCGCTGCCGACCATATCCCGCTCGATGCGCATTTGTACCTCATCCTCCATTTGAATACAACAAATTCATTTCCATAACCAAATGCAGATATATCCTGCATGCTGGAATCATTATAGGCCTGAATTGGTTGAATGTCAACCGATTTGATGCTGCTTTTGCAGGAAAAATTGCATCGAAAAGATTTGCACAAAACCGCCAATGCGTTAGAGGGCCGGCCCGCAAAAATCCGGTATAGCAGTCGCGACTCCTATGGAGGCGCGACCAGCCCGCCCTCTGCGCAAGTTGCGGGGTGGAGGCCGGCAAGCCCTCTCGAACTCTTAATCGTGCCCCGCGGCGTGTACGATGGGCACGGGGCGATTTTTGCGCCCGGAAATCTGAAAGATTTTAGCAGAAATTGGTGAGGAAGGCTGTGGCGGGGGAGCGTATTTCCCCGTCCACAGGCTTGTCAAAATCTTTTTTGACAAGCAGAACGGCGGCGATTCCATTCGGAACCGCCGCCGCACATTGTGACAATAATGTTTATTCGTAGAGCTTGGCCAGGAAAGCGCTGTCGGCCACGCCGGTCTGTTCCATGCCGAAGCTGGCCTGAAGCTGCTTGACGGCGTCCTCGGTATACTTGCCGTACTTGCCGTCCGGCTGACCGGAGAGCAGCTGCAGCTCAATCAGCTTCGCCTGCAGCTTGCGCACCTCTTCGCCCTCACTGCCGCGGGAGAGCGTCTCAGTTTCGACTGCGCTGTCCAGCAGTTCGTCTACGGCCACTTCGCTCACCTGCACGTTTTCAACCGGAATCACGGTTTCCTCGACGATGCTGCCTGCGGTGGCCTCGGAAACGTCAATCTGCGCTTCCTGAGAATCAATGTCATCGACCGTGGCTTCGGAAGCGGCCTGTGCTGCAACTGCGTCCACGTCCACATCGTATTCCACGTTTACCTGTTCCTTCACGATCTGAACAAAGGTTTTGCCGGGCGCGAACTGTACCACGTTGCCGTTGTCGTCGTAATAGACGGTGTTTTCGGAAACGCTGCCGCGCGTCCAGTAGCCGGTGAAGTGGTTGCCGCCGATGAAATAATCGCAGCGGTTGGTGCCGGTGAACTCAGCCATCGGACGGTTGCTTGCGCCGCCATACCAGGAATAATTCACGTGCTGCACGATTACATTGCTGTAGGAAAGCTGCTCGCCGGTGATGCCGTCGTTCTGCGGCTTGCCGTTATAGAAACGCTTGTATACGCCGCTTGCCGCATCCCATTCATAGGAGGGCGTGTAATCAGCGCGGTAGGAAATTTTGAAGGAGCTCACCTTATCGCCCTGCGCAGTGGGCGTGCTGCTGAAGGTGAAGGGAGACTTTTCTTCGAAGCTGTCGTCTACGGAATCGTAGATTTCACCCATTTTGAAAACGACGTTGTTGGGCGCCTTGCGCTTTTTATCGCGATAGAAGCCCTTGTCGCCCACATGGCCGTTGAACAGGCGGGAAACTACCTGTGCGGCGTAGGCCTTGGCGTTGCTGCCCTCAGCGTCCTGGAAGCCGAAGCAGGCAAAAATGCCGCCCCAGTCCTGATAGATATCCAGATGCAGCATGCGCGCCGAGCGCACGGCTTCTACCTTCTCGGGGATGGTATCGTTAAATACGCAGGTGTAGCGCGTATAGCCGCCGTTATAGACCTCGGTCTCGTAGGCCACATCTGCACTGGCCATGCCGCACTGGGGACGCGCGCCGGGTTCGTTGTCAAACTGGCATACGATTGGTTTGTAGGCCTTATCTGTGGGCAGGCCCGTCGTCAGCGAAAGCGTTTCCGCCGAAGCGGCCGCCAGCGTCAGCAGAGCGATCAGCAGAATAGCTATGGTTTTCTTCATTCGTTATTTTCCTCCTTGTAGGAAATCTGTTATCATTCTATCACAATTCAAGCAGTGCGACAAGCACAAAACTTGCTGAAATATGACATAAAATAGATAAATATGAATTATTTCTGCAATATTTGACCGTTATAGTGCTGTCAGCGCCGCCAACAGTTCAGGTGCGGCAAAATGCAGCTCCTCCAGCATCAGCGCGGCATAGTGGTGGAAGGACGAATGATCTGCCAGCCGAAACAGCGCCGCCAGCACGTCCACCAGCGCTTCGCTGCCGTCATTCTGCGCGGTATGGCCGATGGCGAGCACGCGCATCAGCGCGTACAGCGCACAGAGCGCGGCGTGCTCACGGTACAGGGTCTCTTCGCCGTTTGAATAGGGGAAGCGCGTGAAGAACATGTGGTTGACCAGCAGATTTGCAAAGCCGGATTCCCAGCACGGGAAGGCCGCTTCAAAGTGGGCGCGCGCCTGCGCATATCGTTTACTGGCCGCGCCGTTCTGGCCGAAATACTGTCGCGCAGCTTCGCCAAACTGCCGAAGTCCGGCGCTGCGCTCGTCCAGCATATCCACCAGCGCTTCCACGGCGCGCAGCGCGGCGTCGATGTCCGCGCCGGGGGTAGGCGGAGCAGAGAGGCAAGCGGAATCAAAATCCGTGCCCTGTCCGGCTTCCAGCCGCGCCATTGCCAGTCCAAGCCGGCCCAGCCGCTCCGGTAATGGGTATGCGCGATCCTGCACGAGACCGATCAGCTTCAACCGCAATGCCTGCTCGCCCTGAAAACGTTCGCGGAATACTGTGCTGCCCTGCGCCTGCGGCGGCGCGTCGTTTAGCTGCAGCGGAATAAAGCGCAGCGGTTCGGGATGGTTCAGCAGCATTTCAACCACGCGCTCACAGCTGCACGCGCATGAGCATTCCAAATCGCCCTCGCCGCGCAGCGCGCGTGGGTACAGGCGGCAAATTGCGGGCAGGTGCGCTGCGCCCAGCTGCGCATGGATGGCGCAGCGACCATCGTCCATGCGCATCGGGCAGTCGCCGTCAAAGCGACGCGCAATTTCGGCATAGTGCTCGGGCGTAGGGTTCATGGCCGGGCGCATTGCGACATCCAGCCGGCTGCGCAGGTTCTTCTTGCATTCCACACCCAGCAGCTGAAAATAGTCCTGCATTGACAGCGACACGTTCCAGCCATCGCAACAGCAGGTACGGCAGCCGCCCATTTTGCAGGAAAAATTTGGGTAGTAGTCCGGTGCAAGGTATTCAAAGGCTTCAGGCATGCATTTCACCCCTTTTTCGGAGGAATTATAAACCCACGGGCTGCGCTTTTCAGCCGCGCTCTTATAAGATTTTGAAAAGAATTGTCGACGGAGTCTATGTCAGGGCTGCCGGCTCGCGAAACTATGTTTTTGCTCAGTCTGTCGAAAAACCAGGGGGCGTTCGAGAGGGCCAAGGCCCTTTCGAACGCCCAGTCGTGTCCAGCGGTGTGTACGGTGGGCGCGGGGCGATTTTTGCGCCCGGAAATCTGAAGGATTTTAGCAAAAACTGGAGAGGGTGGTCGTGGCGGAGGAGCTTGCTTCCCCGTCCACCTGCTTGTCAAAATCTTTTTTGACAAGCAGGCGCGGCCCCATTGGGGCCGCGCGCAATGCAATTTATTTTCGGCTCAGCCAGTCCAGCAAATTGCCCCAAAGCCGCGCATAGCCCGGCCAGGTGCAGAATTCGATGGGCGCCCAGTGCGGCGCGCAGTCCGTGGCGAATGCCAGCGTGCGGCCGCGGCCATATTCACCAAGCACGATCAGCGGGTCGCCGTTCACGGTGGCGATAACTTCCGCAGCGGGCTTGGCAATCAGCCGGTTATAGCCCAACAGCTGCGGCCAGGGACCGCCGATGCCCGCCAGTACGGGATGTTCGGAGGCCTCGGGCGTAATGCCGTCGCTTTCTTCCACGCGGTCATCGCCCTCCAAAAGCGTTACCGGCAGGATTTCTTCCACGGGCGTGCGCTTGTACGCGCCGCGTGCCTGTATGCCTGAGAACGAGAGATAGCCGCCCACCATTGCGAAGGCACCGCCATTGTTTACATATTCGCGCACCAGCTTCAGCTTGTTGGGCGTGGGCTTCAGTTTCATGAACACGTTCATCGGCAGGTTCATGGTGTTTGCGCCGACGTCGCTGAAGATCACGGCGCTGTAAGCCGCCAGTGCGTCCGCTGTTGTGGGAAAATCCCGCTCTACCAGGTGCGAGGGAATGTGAACGAATTCGTAGCCGTTCGCTTCCACCGCCGCGCGGATATACTCGGTGGCCTCCTCGTAATAGTCGTAGGTGAATACGTCAAAACCCTTGGCTTCCGTAGTGTGTACATGCCAGCTTTCGCCGACAAGCAGAATTTTACCCTTGCTCATGTGCGGCTCCTTCCATATATAATTATTATTCGCTGCATTCATTATAACCGAAGCGCGCGTTTTGGGCAAGGATGATTTGCACAGTGCGCCTTTGGAAGAATTGCCGGCGTGTTCCAATGGAACCCGCCGACACGCAAAACTCCGGTGCGCTTATAGCAGTCGCAACTCTTGGGGAGGCGCGACCAGCCCGCCCTCCGCGCAAGCTGCGGGGCGGAGGCGGCAAGACCTTCGGGCTTGCCGGTCTGCCTTTGGGCAGACCGCCGACGCTCGATTCCGTAGGATTCGAGCGCGGTAGCGCTGCTGCCGTAGCCTCCACTTTGTGGAGTCTACGGTGCGTTTTTGTTAATTCCTGTTCCTTAACAAAAACCCCTCCGAACATCAATTCCGGAGGGGAGATATGTCCGCTCTTGTACCGTCAGACGGGCCTGTCCGTGCGCGATTCGTGCCGGATCAGCGCGAATACCGCCGCATACATTGCAGCCACGAACAGCACAAAGATCAGCGTGGAGCGTTCTGTGCGCGCCATGCAGCAGCTGTCGTAAACGCCGTGCAGCGCAACTGCGGCCAGATAGCCCAACACAAGGTTCAACTTGCAGCCACCCTCGTCACCGCAATCGCGGCGCAGCTTGGCGCGGCCGTAGAAAATACCCATGAACACCGCGAAGCTCATGTGGCCGGGAATGGCCAGAATTGCGCGCGGCAGGGCGACGGACAGGCCGTAGTTGAAGATATACTTCACGTTTTCAAACGCGGCGAAACCCAGCGATACGAACACCGCGTATACGATGGCGTCGTAGCGGTAGTTGAAGTTGGGGTCGTTCCAAGTGCGTTGATAGAGAAAGAAGAATTTCGCGCCCTCTTCTACGGCGGCAACGCCCAGAAAAGCAAGCAGTACCGTGTATTTGGGACTGTCCTGCGAGACCAGCGAATCCAGCAGCGCCTTGGCCAGCACTTCCAGCACGATGGCGACCAGCGCCGCGCACACGCCCCGCCATGCCAGGCTGGCCAACAGATAGCGCGGCTCCAGCTCGATGCGATCCTGACGGTACACGTAGCGCATCAGAAACAGCGCAGGCAGCACGGCCGCCAGCACATAAATAATCATCAGATAGTAAACCGGCATCATAAACAACGGCGCAAAGAAGAACATGTAACCTCGCCCTTTCGTCTGCGTATTTCTCCGCCATTGGCGCGGCGCGCCCGGCGTTAGCAATATTATAGCTCAAACAGGATGCAAGGCAACCGCTTTCGCCGGCGCTGCCATATTAAGTTTCGAGTCAGAGGGAGGGAAAACAGGCGTAGTGATTACTGCGAATGGAGGTGAAGAGCAAAAAAATCCCTTTCCAAACGGAAAGGGATTTAAAAACTTGGCGATGCGGAAGGGGCTCGAACCCTCGACCTCCAGCGTGACAGGCTGGCATTCTAACCAACTGAACTACCGCAC